>JAZDEB010000068.1:0-4195 GCA_043809165.1 Candidatus Liptonbacteria bacterium | reverse complement strand
GTGCCGCGGGCAAAGAATGCCGAGCCGTGCGTGCGCGAAAATAGTCCTACTTCTCCTTTCAATTCGCGGACCTGGTCCACTTTGCGCAAATCCGGACGCTGCTCTTTTTCTAAAATATTCTTGTGTACGGCTTTATCTATTGCTTCTTCGTAAAGGAATTCGGCGACTTTCAAGTCCGGGTTTTCGAAATTGGCCTTTACGTGCTCGATTAATTCATTTTTTAGCTTCGCTAAATTATTCTCGTGTACCGTCTTCTCTGGATTATAAATTGCCTCTTCCAAACGCGGGGCCAAAAATTCTTCTACCTTTGCGCGCAGGTCCGCATCGGGTTCGAACATGTTCACTTCCGTTTTCGGTTTGCCGATTTCTTTTACCACCTGGTTTATAAAATCGACCAACCCGTTCAATTCTTTTTGGGCGATATCGAATGCCTCTATGATGTTTTCTTCTTTGGCTTCTTCGCCGGCCAATTCGATCATGTTGATGCGCTCCGCCGGTCCGGCTGCGAATGTTTCGAAGCTCAATTCTCCGGCTTTCATTTCTGAGTTGGTCGGGCTCACGACCATGCGATCGCCAATTTTAGCGACGCGCACGCCGCCAACCGGCCCGCCCCACGGGATGTCGGACATGGCGAGTGCTGCGGAAGCTGCTGCGAGGCCCACGAAGTCCGGCTCATTTTCGCCGTCGTAAGACAGTACGGTTGCTACTACTTGTATATCCCTGCGGATATTCTGGTTAAAAAGCGGGCGCAAAGTGCGGTCGATTAATCGTCCGGTTAAAATTGCTTCTTCTGAAGGACGGCCTTCGCGGCGGATAAAGCGGCTGCCTATGATTTTCCCAGCTGCGTAAAAACGTTCTTCATAGTCAACCCTGAGCGGCAGGTAATCCGCGGGCGAATCCTGCTTACCCATTACTGCTGTTCCCAGCACCACTGTTTCACCATAGCGGGCAAGGACGGCGGCATTGGCTTGTTCCGCAAACGAGGAAACTTCGAGGGTTAATGTTTTGCCCCCGATTTCTTTTGTAAATTGTTTTTTATTCATTTTCTTTTTTATTTTGTCTTATGGCTTTTTGCGACTCTCTCCGTTACTGCGCGACTTTGTTTTTTATTTATTACTTTTTCATTCGATCATCATTCTTATTTGATGATTATTTTGCACGATCGCTCTTTAAGATGATCCGCGGGATGCTTTCCAGTGCGGTGAATTTGTCTGCCGCCTCTTTTAACTTCCCGTTAGTGCTGTGGTCGAATGCGGCCACTTCCACCAGCCGGCCCATCCCCCACTTTAGGTAATCTACCAGCGGGATAAAATCGCCGTCGCCGGTTATAAGCACTATTACATCCAGAAACGGTGCCATGCGGATTGCGTCTACCGCCATACCCACATCCCAATCGGCTTTCTTCATCCCGTCGCCGTAAATCTGCAAGTCCTTCAAGCGCAATTCCATCCCGGCTTTTTGCAGCGCTTCAAAGAACTGCGCCTCGCCGACCGCAGTTTCGCTGCGCACCACATAGGCCATGGTCCTTATCAGTTCACGGTCGCCTACAACGTGCTTAATAAGCTCCTGGTAGTTTACACGGCCGTGATACAGGTTTTTTGCCGAATGGTAAAGATTCTGGACGTCTACGAAAATGCCGACACGCTGACTAGTATAATATTGTCCTTGTTTCATTTCTTAAGCCCAAGCGCTTTCGCTATTTTTGCGTAACCCTTCGGCGAATTCTTTTTTAAATATTCCATTAAGCGGCGGCGCTGGCCCACCATCTTCAAAAGGCCGCGGCGGGAATGGTTGTCCTTGGCGTGTTTCTTTAGATGTTTAGTGAGGTCTTCGATCTGGCGGGTCAACATTGCAATCTGAACCTCCGCGGAGCCGGTGTCTTTATTGTGCACCTGGTGCGTTTCTATAATTTTTATTTTTACTCGTTTGGTTAACATGTAAGCAATATCATAACAGATAGTTAAAGAAAAAGCAAATGTGCGCAGTTTTCATCGTGCATGAGGACACTTGATCCCGGACGTGTCCGAATGCACGATAAAAACTGCTTACCTTGTTTTTTATTTACACTTTTATCTGATTTGTCCGAGAATGTGTCGTAAAATGGTATAATGCCAGCTATGGCACAGCAGGCGGAGATTGAGAAATTATTGACCGATTATTGTAATTATCTTGAGATCGAGAAGAACCGCTCGCCCAAAACCCGCGAGAATTACGAGCGGTATTTGCGGGAATTTTTGAGATTTTCCAAGGTGAAAAACCATGCCGACATCACCGACGATGTGGTGCGTGCATTCCGCATTGATTTGGCCCGCCGGCCGATCAAAAGAATTACCCAGGGGTATTACGTAATTGCTTTACGCAATTTTTTGAAATATTTATTGCGGCGGGATTTTAAAGTCCTGTCCCCCGAAAAGATCGAACTCCCCAAAACTCCTTCGCGGCAGATTGAAACCGTTGAATATAAAGATCTGGAGCGGCTACTCACCGCGCCACCAGCCGGAACTTTTCGCGGCTTGCGCGACCGGGCAATTCTGGAAACATTTTTCTCTACCGGCCTCCGCTTACACGAACTCTGCAACTTGGACCGGCATTTTGATATTGATCGCGGCGAGCTTTCGGTGCACGGAAAGGGAGATAAAATCCGGGTAGTGTTTTTATCAAGCCGGGCTAAAGAAGCGATAAAGACATACATGAAACAGCGCGGCGATGCCGAGCCGGCACTATTCATTAGCTTAACCAAAGACCCGAAGAACAAAGAAGCTAAACCGAAAGTGATCGGGCGGATTACGCCGCGCGCAGTCCAGCGGATGATCGTAACTGCCGCAAAGAAAGCAGGATTGCATGGTAAGGTGCACCCACATCAATTGCGGCATTGCCTACACGCTTCTACGCGCGTTGTTATGAACCCAAATATATGCTCGGTAGAAAATATACACAAGGAGAAAATATCTGATGTGTTAAGTTTTGATTTTAATAAAAATAATACTGCTTCCGGAATAATTTCCAGATATCATTCACACAACGAAGACAACCTCCTGCAAATATGGGCATCTGGCAGAGAAATACTGTGCACGCCGCACCACAATTTTTTCACCATTTCTCCAGAAGGAATTGCCCCCATTGAGGCTAAAGACATCAAAAAAGGCACTTTTCTAGCCGGAATCAACTCTATAAATTATAAAGGGTTGCCCCAAGAAGATCCTCTATTCTGGCGCATCGCTGGGTATATAACTGGAGATGGCACCTTAAGCGAGGCAAGACACGGGATAATGATCACTGACAAGAACAGGTTTTTTATTAACTTTTATTCCAAAATTGCCGAAGAAATTTTGGGACGCAAACCAACGATAACTTCTTGCAAGTCTTATAGGAGCTGGAATTTAAACCTTTACAGCGTTGAATTACTTAAAAAATTGCGCGCATTGGGCATTACGGGACGCGCACCGCAGCGCCGCGTCCCTGCTTCGATTTTCCGTGCTACAAAGGAAGAGATAAAAAACTTTATTGCGGGATTTTATGATGCAGAAGGCAATGAGGGAGATATAAGATTTTTCTCATCCAGCAAAGAATTACTTAAAGACATACAACTTTTATTATTGAGATTGGAAATTGATGCCTATCTTTATGAAAGGAAAAGAAATGTAAAGCTTCCTAGCGGCAAAAGGATAAATCACACTATATATATTTTGAGCGTACTACGCCTGCGCGATCAGAAATTGTTTGAAGATATTATCCCGACTGTTAAAAATTTGGAAATTAACAGTGGTAAAATGCAGGAAGACAGGCTACCTACAGCTGGACTGATAAAGGATATGTACAAAGATGTGAAAGAGCGCGGCAGGGGTATTGCTGCTGATCTCCAAAACAAATACGGCATGAAACATGTCGCCAGATACACCCGTTTGTGTCTAACTCGCCCACTACTTGGTCATTTCCTTAGCACGGTTAAAAAATTCCATTACTCCCATAAAAATCTGGCTGGCCTTGCGGCTTTGTACAATCTAAAGAATGTTCGCTGGCTGAAAGTGTTAAGCATCAATAAATTAAAATTATCCAACCCAGAGAAAGTTTACGACTTCACCGTAAATCCGCACCACAACTTCATCACGGACGGTTTTATTTCACATAACTCTTTTGCTACCGATTTGCTAATGAATGGTGCGGACATCCGCGCAGTGCAGGAACTATTGGGACA
>JAZDEB010000067.1:0-6610 GCA_043809165.1 Candidatus Liptonbacteria bacterium | reverse complement strand
CGCGCCGCGCGGGCCGCGCAAGGTCTTGTGTGTAGTGGTAGTCACAACATCCGTAAACGGAAACGGCGACGGATGTACTCCCCCGATCACCAACCCGGATATGTGCGACATGTCTACCATCGAAATCGCGCCGACCGATTTGGCGATTTCGTGCATGCGCTTGAAGTCGATTATGCGCGGGTATGCAGTATATCCTGACAATAAAATTTTCGGTTTGTGCTCGCGGGCCAGCGCTTTGATCTTGTCGTAATCAAGCGTCTCTTTCTCCGCATCTACTTCATAATGCACAAATTTGTACGCCTTGCCGGAAAGCGAAACCGGCGAGCCGTGGGTTAAGTGGCCGCCATGGTCCAGACGCAGGGCCATAATAGTATCGCCGAAATTGAGCAATCCAACATACACCGCAATATTCGCCGGACTGCCCGAATACGGCTGTACGTTTACGTGATACCCTTCCGCCTTGAACGCCTCAAGTGCCCGCTTTTGGCACAATCGCTCCAGTTCGTCCACGTTCACGCACCCACCGTAATAGCGTTTGCCCGGATAATTCTCGGCATATTTATCATTCAAAATACTTCCGGCCGCTTCTAAAACTGCCGACGAAGCGTAGCTCTCCGAAGGAATCATCTCTAATCCCTCTTTTTGCCGCTTGGCTTCCTTTTCTATTATCCCGCACACCTCCGGATCCTCTTTTTTTAGATAATCTAAATGCATGGAAGGTATGATAGCACTTCATGCCAAGACCGGACAATCGTCTGCGTAGTGATAATACGAGGCAATCAGCCATACACCCCCTGGCGCTGGCCGAAATCGATAACGATTACCAATAACATGTGCTTTTCAATGCGGTAAATAATCCGGTATGGCCAAACCCGGAACGAATATTGTTCCTTGCGTTTCCCGTGCAGTTTTTTACCTATATAGGGATTATTTTGGATAATTCCTATTGCCAGATAAAAGCGATCTCTATCTTTTTCTGCTATTCTTGCGATTTGTTTTTGGACGCGCGGCGTGACGTACAGTTCGAAGGCCATATTTCTTGTTTGATTTATCAGCAATAAATCCCCACTTTCTTCCCAATTCCTCTATGGTCATATATTTCTTATAGGCACCGCTCTTAATATCCCTCTCCACTTCTTTAATGTGCCGATCGAGATCAGGAAACTCATGCATTACGTCGAGCGTTTCCGTGATCGATTCGAATTCTTCGGCGGAAATAACCACCGCCTTAGGACGCCCCTTTTCGGTGAGAATGTAATATGTGCCGGGTTTCTGTATATCTTCGGCAATTTCAAAAATTTTCTTGCGCGCCTCGGAAATAGGAATGGTATTTTTCGTATTCATAATAGTAATATGTCGGGATTTATCGGATATTCGGCTCGGCCTTTATGTACATAATAATGTACATACGCCTTGTCCGTCAAGCGCTTTCAAGGAATCATCTACCTTAAAAATTTAAGTTATTGAACTGGCTCAATGATTGATACAAACCGTTTATTACATATTCCGTAGTCCACAATGAAATTATGAGCGAAAGCGTGGTGAGGACTCCGCTCGTGATCGCAATCATCTTTGCCGCAATACTCCCGCTGCGCTTATATTCTCTGTAATATTTCCAGGTGTACCAATATCCTAGCGGCGGGAGGAGAATGCTCACCGCGTTTATAAAAATCTGCTTCCCTACCGAAGTCGAAAGGGGCTGAACTCTAATCGCTTTCCCGCAATGCGGACAAAAATCCGCATCCGCAGGTATCTGCATTGCGCAAAACTGGCAGTGATTTTCTATCATTTTTATTGCATCCATAGAATATTCGATTTACTTGCCAACCGCATTGTCCGGATTGTCTTTATTAAATAAATGTTCGCTCCCATCCATTAAATACACGTTACAAATCTCTGCGCCGATCACGGCATTCCAGCACGACTCACAACACCACCAATGTCCCCACAAATACAGATCTGCTCCGGCAATATTTCCGTAGTGTTTTTTCGCATCAATAATAGCCCGTTGCTCGCTATGGCTTTTTGGCGAAGCGCATCCGGGACAAAGCCAATAAGATTTTCCGGTTTTTATGCCGAACATCCGGCGAATGCAGAATTTTTTGTGAGCGGCAACCGCCCATGAATGGCGGATTGCGGCCTGGTTTGCTCCCCGCCCAATCACTGCGCCATCTCGCGCTATTACGGATCCGGTCGGATGATTTCTGTCGGTTGACCGTGTCTTGCAAATTTCTCGCGCAGATTCCATGAATTTATTGTCCGCCGGAACATATTTAATTCCCCTTCCCACGGGGATATATGGATAGCGAACCTCCGGATCGTTCATGCGTTGCATTGTAGCTCACTACCATTATACTATTCAATAATCGACAGCCGGATTGTAAACATCCGGCGCTGCGAAATGAATAAATTCGACACTATCTACCAGGGCGTCCTCAAGGACATTATGGAACGGGGCATAGCCGAGGTGAACAAGCGCACCGGCCACGAGACGCGCGCCCTGCCCGGCGCACATTTTTCTATTGATTTAGAGCAGGACGGCTTCCCGCTTTTAACTTTGCGCAAAATTCCAATAAAAATGTGGGTGGCCGAGCAGATCTGGTTTATTGCCGGCAGCCGCAAGCCGGAGGACTTTTTGAGACAGTACACCAAAATTTGGGATGATTTTACAAATCCAGGCGACGTTGTAACAGTTGCTTACGGCTACAGGTGGCGAAAACATTTTGGCCGCGACCAATTGCAATTATTAGTTGATTTACTTGAGCACGACCCGAGTTCGCGGCAAGCGGTTGTGGTAACGTGGGACCCCGCCCAAGACGGCCTTTCGCTCGAAAACAAGAAAAAGAATGTGCCCTGCCCGTACACATTTACCGTAAACATAATCGGCGGACGGCTGCACCTGCACAACATTGTCCGTTCCAATGATTTTATTCTGGGCGCGCCGTCGGACATTGCCGGATTCGCATTGCTACAATCCATTCTCGCCCAGCGCCTGGGTGTGCGCCCGGGAATATACAGCCACTCTATTTCCAATGCGCATATATACGACACTCATTACGAAGGCGCCATTGAGCTATTGGGACGCGTAAACGATCATCCTCCGATTTCGTTAAAACTGCCGGAAAGAACTTTTGAGCGCGCGGAAAATAAAGATGAAGCACTAGTAGAAGAAATAGTCGAACATATCGGCTCACAATACAATCCAATGGAGCCGATAAAGGGCTTGAAAATTGTTTTATAAAATATTTATCCTATGATCCACGTATTCATGATTGCCGCAGTAACCGCAGACGGGTTTATTGCTAAGTCACCCAGCCAGGTTTCAACCGAATGGACCAGTAAAGAGGACAAGCAGTTTTTCGTTGAGCGCACCAAGGAGGCCGGAGTGGTGGTAATGGGCGCGCGGACATTCGTGACTATCGGGAAAAATTTGCCCGGAAGGCACATCATCGTATACTCGGATACCGCCATGGAGCAGGATGGCATTGAAGTAACAAGGAAAGACCCGAAAGAACTCGTAGCAGATCTGGAAAAGCGCGGATATAAAGAAGTGGCCATCTGCGGCGGGTCCACAATCTATTCATTATTCATGGCCGCGGGTGTAGTGCAAACTGCATACTTAACAGTGCATCCAATAATGTTCGGCGGCGGAATACCATTGTTTAGTAAAATTTTAACGCCGGCCAAAGAGCTTAAATTAACACAAAGTAAACAATTGTCGCCGGATGTTCTATTATTGGAGTACCAGATAAAAACGGACGGAGCCAAATAAAAGCGGCGGACGCAAAATAAATAATAAAACGAAATGGCCATACTTTCGCGTAAACAGATTGTAGAAAGAGTAAAATCCGGAGACATCTCATTCGCTCCGGGACTAGACACTTTCCAGCTGCAAAGCCATGCCGTTGATTTGCGTCTCGGATTCACTTTCCTAATCCCGAAACTCTGGCACATAACAGCAAGCGGCCGCGAGTCGCTTTCCATAAGCCACTTCGACAAACCAAATGCCGAATTTTTTGATGTCGTTGAACTGGAAGAAGGCCAATACTTCGATTTAATGCCGAATGAGTACGTGCTTGTGGCCACGCTCGAAACAGTTAAGGTGCCAAATGATTTGATGGGCGTGCTCTATCCCCGCTCCTCCACCAACCGCAAAGGTTTGTCTTTGGACTTAACCGGGATAATAGATTCCGGCTATGAAGGACAACTCACTTTGCCCATACGCAACAACACCAATTCTCAAATAGTGCGCCTTTATCCGGGCGAACGCATGTGCCAGGTGGTGTTCGAAACGCTCACCGAAACAGTTGAACCCAGGAAGAGCAAATACCACAAGCGGGATATTATAGAAGGCATCGGCCGCGAAAAGCGCGAAGAAGCGGAATTGTTAATGCAGGGAAAAATTCGCGAGCTTAAAGAAAAATTCAAAGTTGAGGAAGAAGCCGGCGCGCAGAATTAATTATGCGCATAAATATCACGCGAGTCGATCCAACGCTGCCGCTCCCCGAATATAAAACCGCGGGCGCGGTTGCTTTTGATTTATACACGCGAGAAGATGCAGAAATTCCACCGCATAAATATGCACTATTGCCATCTAATTTAATTATTGAAGTGCCGGCCGGACACGTGCTCCTGGTTGCCGCGCGCAGCAGCTTGCCCCAAAAAGGCCTCACCCCGCCCCATGGTATTGGCATTGTTGACCAAGACTACCATGGACCGGAAGACGAAGTTAAAATACTGGTTTATAACGTAACCGAAGAGCCGGTTAAAGTGGCGCGCGGCGAGCGCATAGCGCAAGGATTAATTGTCCCAATCGTAAAAGCTGAATGGAATGAAGAAAAATCCGCAAACGGCAAATCCCGCGGCGGATTCGGCAGCACTGGGTGAGGCGTTTAAAATCTCTTGGTGTGGTTCCGAATTCTGATTGGACAATGATCCTGGTTAGTGTTATAAGATAGCCGGCTACTCAAAACTGAGGGGAGGACTATTATGAAGACTCTCTTGGCCAGGATTGGCATGGCAGCCATCTTGATCCTGTCCTGGTTCGGCACAAGCTGCAAGCCCACCGCTACGCCGTCCCGCCCGCTCGGCGACATGAAGATCGGCTTCTTCAAGGTCGAGGGTGACATCGGTGCAGATGTGGCAAGTGCACTGGAGTACGAACTCAAGGTTCAGGGTGCGGATGTGGTCGCCAAGCCGAACACGCCATCGATCGACTTACCCGGTGCGAACACCGCGATCGAGGTGAGCTGCAGATGGTCGCATTCGGCGCAGACTCGAGAGCTACAGCTTCTTTCGGCCACGCTGGGAGTGAATTCTTCACTCTCCGGCATCGGCAAGAAGCGCATGTTCATCGAGAACGCCGACATCTTGGAGCCGTATGCCGCAAGAAGCAAGAACGAACTGCCCAGCGTCCGACTCGCCAACACGGCCGCCCACAGGTTGGTGCTCCAACTGGTCAAGGCCACCGGACGTTCGCCGCGTCCCGTCCCATCCTCTTCATGAACCAGCCCCCGTCGGCACACTGCCGCGCGGGGGTCGTCGTTTTTAAAGCTATTTCGGCCAAAATAAAACCGGCATGCAAAATATCACACCAGTTCCATTACTAATCGTGCTAAGCGATCCGGATCGTGACGGATAAATCCGCGCGGGCGCACCAGGTCGGCAATTATAAGTCGCGGTCCCTTGGGATTAAAATTTTTCTTGTCAACCGGCACCCAGAATGCTTTTGTCCGCGCATAAGACAGCAACCTGCCCTTACTTGGTTTTTTGCCGCACACAGCCACATGGTCGAGCACGCCCTTCCCTAATTTGTCTTCTATGACTTTTACGAAATCGGAAGCCTGAAAGCCGTTTGTCTCGCCGAATTTAGTCATTAAATTCACAAGATACAAAACTTCACCCTTGGTGGCGCGAAGCGCTCCGCGCATACCTTTTACTAACAAATTAGGCATAATGCTCGAGTAAAGGTCGCCCGGCCCGATAATGATAAGATTTGCTTCTTTAATAGCCCTGCGCGCCAAAGGGTTTAACGTTGCCTCCGGCTCCAGCCACACTTTTTTAATACGAAGAGTGCCATTGTGTTTCGGTATATCTATGTTTGTTTCGCCACGAATAACCGTGCCGTTTTCCAATTCTGCACAAAGTGATGACAATGAAAGAGTGACTGGCACAACTGCTCCTTCTACAGAGAGTATGCTCCCCGCTTCCCTTATGGCCTTTTCAAAACTGCCGGTTATGCGCTCGAGTGCTGTAAGCATTAGATTCCCGAAGCTGTGGCCGGACAATCCTTTCCCTTCCCTAAACCGATACGAAAAAAGATCCGATAACATTTTGTTATCGGTCCTGGATAGTGCGATTAACGCCCTACGGATATCTCCAGGAGGCAGTACGCCAAATTTTTCGCGAAGTATCCCTGTGGATCCACCGTCGTCGGCCATGGTAACAATCGCTGTAAGGTCCAGCGGATACTGCTTAAGGCCGGAAAGTACGGTAAACGTACCGGTGCCACCGCCGATTACCACGATTTTCTTGCGTCTTAGTACCATTTAGGCAGTTGAATTTGCCATTATAGTAACCCAAAATTCTTAGGGCTGCAAAATGTCTTCTG
>JAZDEB010000066.1:0-4233 GCA_043809165.1 Candidatus Liptonbacteria bacterium | reverse complement strand
CAGAGATTCGCCGACCCGATGGACATCTTCGACGCCCTCGACGCGCTGTGACCTGTCGCGGCCGCCCAAAACAGCCTTTTCCGGGAGATCGATATTTTTGCCCCAAAGCAAAAAAATACGTGTATTTATTTGCTTTGGGGTTAATATTTACATATAATATCGCTATGGCAAATAACAGGTATCTCACGACTCCCGTAATGGAAGACCTGCGCGATAAAATGGCGTTCATAGGCGGGCCGCGCCAGGTGGGTAAAACCACGCTGGCCCGCGATCTGGTCGGCTCGCATTTCCGGAAAACCGCGTACTTCAACTGGGATAATAAACAGGACCGGCGCCGGTTGACGGCCTCGGAGTGGCCGGCTGACGCGCAACTTTTGATCTTTGACGAAATACACAAATACCGGCCATGGAAAAGGTTCGTCAAGGGCGAGTTCGACACACACAGGGATAAATACCGCTTTATCGTCACAGGCAGCGCCCGCCTGGACATATACCGGAAAGGCGGCGACTCGCTGCAGGGGCGTTACCATTACTACCGGCTTCATCCGTTTTCGGTCGCCGAACTGGAACATCCTGCCGCGCCCGCTTTTGTCCCGTTCAGGGAATTGCCCATCGGTGCGGCCGGGAAAGGAACCTTTGCGCTGCTGGAGAAGATGGGCGGATTTCCTGAACCGCTTTTTGGGGGAAGCGAACGCGTATTGCGCCGCTGGCATAACGAACGGAGCGAAAGGCTGTTCCGGGAAGACATCAGGGATATAGAAATGATCCGCGACCTCGGGAACATGCAATTACTCAGCGATATGCTCCCTTCCAAAGTGGGCTCGCTGCTTTCGGCCAACTCCTTAAGGGAAGATCTTGAGGTGAGCCACCGGGCTGTTTCCCGCTGGCTGGATATTCTGGAGCGTTTCTATTACCATTTCAGGATACGGCCTTTTGCCCGCAATAAGATCCGCAGCATAAGAAAGGAACCAAAGCTGTACCTGTGGGACTGGTCCGAGGTGGCGAACGATGCCGCCCGCTATGAAAACATGGTGGCCTCGCACCTTTTGAAATTGGTTCACTGGCTCAAGGACCGGGAAGGTTTTCGCGCCGACTTGTATTTTTTGCGCGATACTTCGATGCGGGAAGTGGATTTTTTGGTAACTGTCGATGAAAAGGCGTGGTTCGCCGTCGAGGTCAAAAGCCAAAGCGAGCATCTGGCCCCCAACCTGCCGTATTTCAGGGACAGGCTGGCCATTCCCTTCAGTTATCAGCTTGTAAAAAAACCGGGCATAGACAAAATTGCGGACGGCGTGCGCATTTTATCCGCGGATAAATTCCTGGCCGCGCTGATTTAGGATGGGTTCCGTGGTTTCCCCTGGGTTTACCGGATTGTAGAGACTTAACCATCTGTACACGGGTAATTCGTTTTTCGGGATTAAAAATAAGATGAAAAAATCAATACTGATTTGGGGTGTTTGTATATTCTTATCCGGAATCGTTTTTGCTAAGAACAATTCCGCAGATTTCCGTAAATATTTAGAGCAAAAAAGCGAGCTTGAAGGCGCTATATCATTATATCGCAGGGAACAGTTTTCAGCGGCTTTCCTGATTTTTAAGAAACTGGCGGATCAATCCAATCCTGTGGCGAAATATTATTATGCTGTTTGCTTGGAGGAGGGTAGAGGTACAGCTCAAAATATCAAGGAATCGCGCACAATATTTAATGATGTCTTTACACGCATATATGTTTTTGCTCAAGAAGGGGACACCACTTCGCAAAATGTGGTTGGACTAATGTTTATACATGGCTATGGAGTGACAATGTCTTATGCCGAAGCCCTTAAATGGTTTCGCCAAGCCGCTGAACAAGGCTATGCTCCGGCGCAAACCAATTATGGGCTAATGTATTTCTTTGGGCATGCGGTGGAAAAAAACTATGACGAGGCCGTCAAGTGGTTCCGCAAAGCCGCTCAGCAGGGTGATGTATACGCGCGAATTCATCTCCAGGTACTTTCCGAGCCTGGATTGGCCCAGAAGTATGCAGAGGAGGATAAGTGGTTTCGTAAAAACGATCCCAACCACCATGCTACTGCAGGAATTGATTTGGGAAGTATGCCTGATTGTGGGCGTAGTGCGAATAAAAATTATGTTGAAACCCTGCAATATATGTTCTTTATGGGTCACGGTCTGTTGGGGGCGTATTTCGAGAATCATGATGTGTTCTCTAGCAAGAGGCGCGCGACCCTGATTGACGCGAAAAAAGTAACGCCTCCTAAACCACCATCCAATCATGTGAATTACCCGCAAGAAGGCTGGTGGTTTAGGTTGGAGAATATCGAATACACTGAGCTTGGCATACAGCTGCCTGTACCGGAACCCAATATCTCACCTTGGTATCTCGAAAGACTTTTACTTCTACACTACGATGAGCGTGGCAACTACGAGATATTGCCCAGCTATTATCAGAACGGTTTTCTGTATGGGCAGGCCTGCAAAGATGGATTATTCGCCGTTATAGCGCCGATTGCCATATTCGACAAAGATGGCCCCATAGTGAATATAGTGACGGAATCCGGCTACGCTTCTCCAGAGGCGATTTATATTAATTCTCAAGATAAAGTGCGGATAGCCGCCGCAGATGTTTCTTCATATGATTTCGCACTAGCTGGCGTGGCAACCACATATGTATTAGTGGATCAACGTTTAGCCGACAAGTGCCTTAATACCCCACAGTCTCCAGCAGAGTCTTTCGGAAGCTGTGCGAACAATGTGTACACTGAGCCGTTTACCCTTAAAGAAGGGAAACATAACCTTTTAGCTTATGCAGTGGATAATATCGGCAACACCGGTCCTTCCAAGACCGAAACCATTTATTCCGATGGAACACCGCCGCAAATCACATTGCGCATAAACGGCAGACCGGTTCTGCCTGGCACCACTGTTTATGCTGACGAAAAGAGTGAAATCACAATGGAGGCTTTGGACCCTGTTTTAAATGGCGTCAGCAGCGGCCTGGCCACTAGTAAACTGTTAGTCGACATATCAGAGGATGAATGTGAGTATTCGGAATGGAGCGGGGGAGTAAATGGCCAAGGCTCTTGTGAAAACCCTGTTTATACCGGACCATTCACGCTTTCGGAAGGAGAGCATCCAATCTATTATTACAGCATCGACAATGTCGGGAACAAGTCCGAAAAAGGGAGCTTCCTGGTGGTAGTTAAGTAGTAGAATCGGGGGGTATGGGATGCTACTTCCTAATTATTACTTCCTGGTGTTTTAGGAAGATACTGATTCCGCTGAAAAACCCCTCCGTTTAAAGTCGTAATCTTTTCAAACCATCCTCAGGATTTAAAAACTGTAAAAAAAGTGGACTTCGGTTCCCTTTTTTCTCCCAGACCGCCGGTTAAGGTGAGAAATAGACGCGAAACCGGTCTTTAGGCCGATACCGCAACTGGTTGTTCCACTCTTAAACTCCTATCCGCAGCTTGCTGAGCCTCCCAGGTAACGCGGCGGCACCAGCGTTTTATGTTACATGCGGCGCCGATGAAGTAGTTTTGCAGCCGGGTCTTCTTACTCCCACGATACCTCGCCTGACGCAAACCATACCCTCTTACAAGTTCGCTTTGCGTACCCTCAATCCCGTTACGGTGGTGCATATCTTTCTTGAATTCTTCCGTGCGCATAAGTTTGCGGCGGGCCTGTGTAAGCGTGTGATGTTCATTGACCCGCAGCATGCGGTCTCGTTCGCCCTTATGAAGACAAGCTTCTTTCACCGCGCAACTCTGGCAAAGGCCGCACCATTCAAAACGATAGGTAATTGCGCCTGTCTTGCCTTCCATCAATCGCGCGCATTGGGTACTGGTTTTCCCCGTCGGGCATACTGCATGGCGCTGTTCAACATTAACCTGAAACGCATCCGCGGTGTACACGCCGCGGTCGGGCGAGGCCGGCGCCGGCCCCATCAGTTCGCGGCCCTCCGCAATGGCCTTGGCCATGCTCGGTCCCGCTACATATCCACCATCCGCATAAAGCGTTTCGGGTTTTGCCAGCCCCAACTGTTCCTGCTCTTTAAATACCTTGGTCATCCCGGCCTTATCACTCTCTGTGGCGTTCTGCGTAACGATAGCTGTAATCACGCTCTTCGTCGGTTCGCCATTCTGTCGCGGTTCGTCCTGAACTGTCTCGGCAACCTGCGCTTTGTGCCCGACCCAGGCCTTTGTTTTTAATGTGTCTTTAGAGCTCCACTGTGCG
>JAZDEB010000065.1:0-14775 GCA_043809165.1 Candidatus Liptonbacteria bacterium | reverse complement strand
TCCAGGAATTCCGCGCTGGAGGGCTTTTCTGTATACACAGCCGAATTATTGGCAATACTTCTCTGCGGTTCGGTGAGGTAAAACTGGCCCTTTTTGGCATCGCGCAATTCAACATCGTCCAAATCCGAGAGGGAAATTAGGGCACTCCTGCGGACGCCGCCGGATACCACTATTTCACCGATTTTACAGATAATATCGTGCGCGTCCAAATTAGTAAGGCGTCGTCCCTGGCGTCTCAATATCTTTGCGCGAGCGAATGCCAGAAGCGAACGGAGCGGTTCCGGTCCGGAACTCTTTCCGCCCATGGTGTTCAGGCGCGCACCGGCAGGACGGAGCTCGGAAAAATCAAAATCTACATCATTGCCTCCATACCAGGTTTCAAGCCCGTGGAACAATGCGTCTGCCCAGCCTTCTTTGCTGTCGGGGACTACATGGACTTCCAATTTTTCTCCGGTCTGATATTTGATTTGCGGAAGCGCTTGTATGTTCTGGCTTTCAACCGAGAAGCCCACTCCTGTTCCGCACATCGAAATGTACATTATCTCACTAAAGTCGTGGAGCTTGGAAGGGGCAATGAAAGAGCAGTTGTATGCACACACATTTGTTGAACGCGCAGCTTTCCCGGCAAATTGCATCAAGCGCATCGATGGCATGGCGCGCTGCGTTAAAACATAGTCGTGCACTTCCTGGTATTCGTCTTCTGTAAGCTTGTTACCGAGATTCTCACGCATGAAGCCCACATAGCGGTCCACGGTTTCAATCCATGTCTCGCGGCGTTGTTCATCTTCGATCCAGCGTGCGTAAGTGCGGTAATAAACGAACTCACCAAGGGGATTCCTGAAATATTTTTTACTTTCTTCTACCAATGTGCGCACCCTTTCCGGCACATCGCGCCGTTTCGCACGCGTCTTGGCACGCTCGTTGCGGTACAAAATATATGCTTTGGCGGTCTTGGGGAAGTTCAGCGAGATTAAAGTCGTTTCCACAACGTCCTGTATCTCCTCGATCCCTGGCATATAGCTCACATGGAACTTCTTCAAGAGCCCACGCACTACTTCTTCGGCTACATTTTGCGGATCGGTTTCCGGATGGCCTTCTTCCGCTGCGCGCATTGCCTTAGCTACGGCGTTTGCAATGCGAACCTGCTCGAACGGTACGACCCGGCCGTCGCGCTTTCTCACTTCTTTAAAGGTTTGGGTGTTTGTATTCATGACTGCTTATTTATTTCGACGCCTATTCATTTTAGAAGAATTTTATCTCTTATGCACGAGGGCCAGTTATCCCCAAAAAGCACCAAAAAGACATAAAAAAAGGCATGCGTAAATATGCTATAATAAAAACGTAACATGGTGACGCCGACTTACGGAAAATGCCGGGGTTTTACGTTAATAGAAGTGCTTATTTTTACTGCCATTTTCAGTTTAATGGCCATTGCCTTTATGACCATCTTAGTTGTGGTAAGCCGCATACAAGTAAGGGAAGGGGCGGTAGCGGAAGTAAACCAGGTGAGCAACTACCTGATGCGCACCATTGAAAACGGCGTACAGGGAGCCAGTTTAATAGACCTGCCCGCCGACACGGCAACAACTACGTTAAAGTTGCGCATGGCTTCTTCTTCGGCTGACCCTACATATATATACTTGTCTAACGGGACTGTTTATATTAAAGAAATGGATAGTGGTATCCCGCAAGCAATCAGTTCCCAAAAGGTAAGTGTTAACACTCTTGCCTTCACCAGGCGCACCAATACAAATGGCAGGGATACAGTTTCTGTATCTTTGGATGTTTCATACAACACTTCAAACATCCAGCAGGCATTCACTCAGGCACTTTTGTTCGGGGTGCGCAGGGCGAGCGCTGCGGTATTCGATTCTAACTTAGTGCCTTCAATGGGAAATACTTATAAGTTGGGCGCAGCACAAGGCGATTGGCAGTCCATTAATAGCACAATTTATTTCAGCGGCGGCTATGTGGGCATTGGCGTACAAAACCCATCCCAAAAACTGGAGCTTGGCGGCGGGATGAAATTTAACCCATCGGGCAGTGCGCCAACGTGCGACAGTTCTACGCGCGGGACGTTGTGGTTTGTCCAGTCGGCTCCCGGTGCAGATGATATTTTGGAGGTTTGTATGCAAAACGTGAGCAGCAGCTACGTTTGGAGACAGATAAATTAATTTACTTTTCACTGAAAAAATGTTTATCTCTAAAAAAACTAAAATAATTGCGCTGGCGGCCGGGTTGATTATTGTGGCGGCGCTGGCAGCATATTTCCTGCCATCGCGTCCGCAAATTCAGAATAATGTAAATGAGCAGAGACAATTTTCAACGAGGATTCCAGCGCCCTTAAGCGTAACCGTTCCGGAACCGGGCATGCAAAATATTCCTGCAAACATCGCCGTGCCGGAGCGCGAAGTGCCAGTATCTCCAAGTGCAGAGTCGCAATACCGCGTTTTCTCGATGCGAGCAGATAACAATGCGTTCTCACCGAATACCATAATCGGGAAGCGGGGAGACATTATCCACATTGCGGTTTCGGCAATAGATAATGCTTATGATTTTACACAGCCGGATTACGGTTTTAACGTGCAAATTAAAAAAGGTCAGACAAAAACAATAGAATTTAACGCCAGCGCATCCGGACAGTTCACGTTTTACTGTAAGTCGTGTGCAAGCCAGGGAGCCGCGGCCCTGGGGACTATAATAATCGCCGAACCATGAAAAATTTTATAAAAAACAACTATGTGCAGATTAGTTTGTTCGTGGGCAGTATTACAATAGTAACCCTGCTTGCCGTAGTGCGCGGAGGATTTGCCTTTGTGGGCCCTTCCGGCACTGGCGGAGTTGGCAGCGGCGCGCTTTCCAGCGATTCGGGGAATAATATTGCGATAGGCACGTCAACGCCGAAAAGCGATACCAAATTGTTCTTGCAATCATCCAGCACTTCCGATTCGGAGTATGCAATTAAGGTAATACAGCCCAGTGGCGGGACAGTTTTTGCCTTGAGGAACGATGGGACTATTGGCCTTGGCACAAGCATTCCTGCGGGCGGGTCAACCAGCAGCGTGATTGCGGGCGGGAACATCATAACCAGCGGCAACGTGACTGCAGCCAGCTTTATTGGTTCTTTATCCGGCGGAGTAAACGCATCTAACGTAACAGCCGGCGTATTCGGAGCAGGGAACTTTGCTTTTCCCTCAAGCCTGGGCGTGGCCACAGGCACGCAGGTTTCGCTCCCGGCAACTCTTTCTGTTTATGGTACGGGATATTTTTCGGGTACTTTAACGGTTGGCGGTGGCACAGGTAAAATTAATGCCGGAACAATAGACCCGCCGTATACAATTAACGGAAAACCCTATGCAACATACTTGCCTTCCATTACCGGGGTGAAAGAAGAAACAACTGGCGTAGTGCGTTGCACAATCCAAGCAAACGGTTACTGCAAATATGTGCTGGATTTTAAGGCGGCAGAAGACGGGAGCGATCTGTGGCTTTTCTCAAAAGTCACCAATCTCAAGAAGAACTTTGGAGCGATGAGCGTTCTTCTAACGCCGTCTTTCAGCGGCAAGTCATGGTATGTAAAAGATGTGGCAAGTATGCAGGTTGTGCTTTATGCGCTGCCGGATAACGGGGCTGTAGGCGGAGCTCAAAAAGATAACGGGCCAGAAATAAGTTATCGTTTAACCGCTCCGCGGTTCGATGCCGGCAAATGGCCGAATACAACGGACGGCAGTTCGCAGGGCTTCATTATAAACGATTAATAAATGAATGGTGGACGAATCTGCAGCCGGAAAAGTAAAAAAGTTGGTGCGCTGGCATATCGGCGCAATGACGGCAGTTATTGCCGTGGGAGTGCTGCTGATTTTGTTTTACAACCCGAAACCATCCAGGGCGCCGGAATTGGGGACAAGGCCGCTCGCGCAGGGCAGGCAGGAATATACGGTTGAGCAGCCGAACAGGGACCCGCAAATTACAAAAGTGGTTATTGACCCGTTCGATCCGGCTATTGGGGGAAAGCAGTCTCTCGAAGTAACAGCTTCATCGTCCGAGCCGCTTTCAGGAGTTTTAGTTGTAATGCATGCCGATAATGGATCCAAAGAGGTGCAATTGCAAAACAAGAGTGCGTCTGGCGGGAAGGTGTATTACAGTGAATATGAGATTACAGATACGCACCTGAAACAATATTCGGCAAGCGTTACTGTATACACAAAAAATTCGTCCACGAGCGCCACATTAACTTTCCGCTAAAACAATGTCCAAAAAAATTAATTTTGCGCTGGTCGGCTTGCTTGCAGTAGTTGCAGTGTTTTCGCTTACGAAAATAGCCAGAGCTGCGGATTGCGCTCCTCCTGCCGGAGGAGATTATACAATTTCCTCTGATTGTGCATTTGCAAACACTGTAGACGGAGTAGACAATGGCAATCTCATTATTAACGGAGGCAAGACCCTTACTATAAATGCGGGGCAGACGATAGTGTTCAATTCCGGTAAATCCATCACGATTACTAATGGAACAATAGCCATGAATTCCACTGCGCAAATCAGGAAAACGAATTTGTGGGTTACCGATGCGGACGCCGATGGTTGGCCGGCTTCGCTTTCAGGTGTTGCACAAGATGACGCGCCAGCAAACGGAAGAAGAAGATATTTAATGCTTTCTAATGTTACTGCGGATTGTAACGATAACGGATATTCCCTGGCCAACAGTTGTTACAGTGGAACCGGTGGCGATGGTGCGCTTGTTGTAAACGGATGGGAATATGCGGATAACGTGCGTACTCCTGTTTCAAGTAATGCCGTAGCCGGAGCAACAACGGTTTATATTACGAGCACGGCCGGATTTAACGCCGGCGACGAAGTTCTATTAATACAAATGACCGGCACCGGTGCGGGAAATTATGAAACGATGACGATTTTCGGCGTCGGCGCAAATTATCTTTCTTTCGCAACCGGCATTTCTAAATCCTACACGGCAGGAGGCGGTTCGCTGGCACAAGCAATCCGCGTGCCGAACTATACAACTGTTACTGTCAATTCCGGGGGATATCTTAGCGTGCATAATTGGGATGGCTCTACTGGCGGCGTAATGTTCTTCCGCGCCAATGCGACAACTACGATCAACTCCGGAGGTTTTGTAACCGTTGCCGCCCGCGGATTCCGTGGAGGCACCGGAGGGGCGACCAGCACCGGAGTTTCTGGAAACAGTGGCGGTACTGGTGGAACTAAAGCCACAGCTGGAACACCTGGTTCTTGCGATACCATCTTGGTGGTTGCAGGGAATGGAACGGGAGTTGGCAGCGAAGGCAATGGAGGGGTTTGGTATAAGTGTAAAGGAGGCGCAGGAGGAGGTGGTAAGGCAAATGTGGGTGGAATAACTTCTAGCACCGGAGCAATCGGAGAAGGATCGGGAGGAGGAGCTTCGAATGGCGGAGGAGGAACCAATAATAGTCCTTCGACTTTGGAGTCGGTTTTGATGGGAGGCGCCGGCGGCGGCGGGAATAGCGGATATAGTGGACAGGGTGGAGGCGGTGGAGGTGGAGGCGGTGGAGGTGCTGCGGGAGCTAATGCTGAGAACGGCGTTAATGGCAGCAATGGAGGATCTGGAGGTTCTGGCGGCAGGGGCGGAGTCGGCGGTGCGGGCGGCGGAATTCTGATTATCAAAACAGTGGCGCTTATAAATAACGGTACAATAACAGCCAATGCTTCGTCGGGTGTGAATGGGTCTAAAGGAACAAATGGAAGTGCTGGTGGAGCAGGTGGAAACGGCGGTTATGGCGGCGGAGCCGGCGGCGGCGGTGGTGGTGGCGGCGATGGTGCTGACGGCGGCGGAGGAGGGAAAGGCGGAGGGGGAGGAGCAGCCGGATCGATAATTCTTTCTGCCGGAACTTTATATTTGAACGGAACGACATCAGCATTAGGCCAGGCTGGCGGTTCCGGTGGAGCTTTGAGCAGTGGAAGTTCCGGCGGTTCCGGTGGTTTTGCCGGCGATTGTTATAATACACCGGACTGCCAGGGGTCTAACGGGAGCCGCGGTACAAATGGTGCAAATGGTTCAGCCGGTGCAACCGGTACAAGCGGAGGAGGCGGGCTTATACGTTTGGAATATAACGCGTTAACCGGAACTTCGAATCCAGCTCCATCCGCAACCAGTACGCCGCAATAATAAAAACTTGTTGCCTAAAAGTTATTCTAAATGAAGCCGGCGCTGCAATTCTAAAACTTTCGCCCTTAAAAGAGGATAATTCTTGAGTGCAGGATCTTTTTCGATTACTTCGTGCGCGGCAACGCGGCTTTGTCTAATCGCTTCAATGTTTTGCAGCCCGCGCATAGCTTCGTCCGGCAAGCCGGTTTGTCTTTGTCCCAGAAATTCTCCGGGACCGCGCAGTTCCAAATCTTTTTCCGCCAGTTCAAACCCGTTCTTAGCTTCGAGGATTGCACGCAACCGTTTTGAAGTTGTCGTAGAACTGCTGTCGGTTAACAGGAAACAATACGATTGGTGTTCGCCGCGGCCTACTCGTCCGCGGAACTGGTAGAGCTGCGCCAAGCCGAAGCGATCGCTGCCTTCAATCATCGTCACTGAAGCGTTTGGGATGTCAACACCTACCTCGATAACCGAAGTTGAAACAAGTATGTTGGTTTCACCGCCGCGGAAAGCTTTCATAGTCCGTTCTTTTTCCGTGGACTTCATCTGCCCATGGAGCATGGCTATTTTCAAGTCCGGATAAATTTTTTCCGATAATTTTTTAAATTCTTCTTCAACTGATTTTAATTCTAACTGTGCACCAGTTTCATCGTCCGATTGCGATGCAGTAATGCGCGGGCAGATTACGAACGCCTGCCGCCCTTTCTTGATCTCACTTCTTACAAAATCATATGTGCTAAGCCGCTCTCCCGGCAAAACAATTTTAGTAATTATTGATTTGCGTCCAACCGGCAGTTCAGTAATTGTTGAAATATCCAGGTCGCCGAAGAGCGTAAGCATTAATGTGCGCGGTATTGGCGTTGCCGACATACTAAGGAAGTGGGGGAGCAGGGACTTCTCGGAATGTTTTTCATGTACGAGACGTGCGCGCTGGTCTACACCAAAACGGTGCTGCTCATCAATAATCGCGAGCCCCAAATTTTTAAATGCCACTGCCTTAACTTTCTTCTTGCTTCTGCCCGGTTTTTCTTCCGATATTAATGCGTGCGTACCAACAATTATTTTTACTTCGCCGCTTGCGACCGCGCTTAAAACACGCTCCCTGCTCATTGATTCCTCGAGTGCCTCATCGTAAAAAATTTTGGTTATAGATGACGTTATGAGCGCTATTGGGGGAGAATTAACATTCGCGCTCTTGCCGAATAACTTTTTGAGGGTTTCAAAGTGCTGCCTGGCCAGCACTTCGGTAGGGGCCATGAAGGAGGTCTGGTGGCCGTTTTGCGCCGCAATCAATGCGGCGATTGCTGCAACTACTGGTTTCCCGGCACCGACATCGCCCTGCAACAAACGGTTCATGGGGTGCGCTTTACCGATATCTTTTATTATTTCCCACAGTGATTTCTTTTGCGAGAAAGTGAGTGGGAAGGGCAGCCCTGTGAGCACTTTTTTTACTTTTTCTATGTCTGCCGTGAGTTCCGGTGCTTTGCGGGAGGCCAGGCGGCTTTTCTCCCGCGCGTTTACGAATTGCAAAAGGAACAGGTCTTCAAAAGCAAATCTTTGTTTAGCGGCCAGCGCTTCTTCCAGGGTTTCCGGGAAATGTACGTGTTTGTATGCATCGGCGACCGGCGGGAACTTAAGAAGCGTTAATATTTCTTCGGGCATCCAATCCGGAATTTCCGGAAGGTGCTCAAGTATTGGTTGCAGTATAAATCGTATGCCCTTGGACGTGAGTCCCGATGTTTCCGGATATACCGGGACAAGCCGCGCGGTATGCCGCGTTGGATGCGAGATACGCCCGCCGATGCGCTCATATGTCGGGTGACTCAAATACAATTCGTGGTCTTCTTCCGAAACTGCGACTTTGCCGGAAAAATTGGCCAGTGTTCCGGTCTTTAGAATATTTTTAATATACGGTTGGTTGAACCAAGTGGCGCGGATTGTCCCAGTTTGGTCCTTGACAATTGCGGACACGACGGTCATATGCCGCCGCCAGGTTCGGTGCGATTCAATGTCTTCTATCTCTCCTTGTATAGTAGCTTGCTGCCCAGGCTCTAATTCTGCGATCGGATAAATTTGCGAAAAATCTTCGTACCGCGACGGGAAGTGGCGCAGTAGGTCTTCTACTGTTTCAATATTTAATTTTTTGAACTTAGTTAAGAATCGCGGCCCGATACCGGCAATCCGCGAAAGCGGTGTTTGGAGTGCAAGCGTGGGGCGGGAGTAGGTGAGTGGCATAAGTTAAATACCCTTGTGCTTGTGCATCCGGAAGGAATCGAACCTTCAACCTTGGGATTAAGAGTCCCCTGCTCTGCCAATTGAGCTACGGATGCATCTGATTTTCCCGAATATTATACCACTTGCGCTCCGTATTTGCCAGTTCATTATCAAATTGTTTCATCTAGGAGTTCGTTATAAAAATTAAAAAAAGATTGAGCTGCTGGTCGGGAAGTTGTATGATATAATAAAGATTAATCAGATGGACAGCCAAAAGCATCACCATATACCGCTTTATTTGTTTTTGATGGCTGTTACCGCAACTTCCATAATGGTGATAATCCGGTATAAGGGAGAAATAAGTCGGCCGGCCGGGCTTACCAATGTTGCCCTAGAACAAGTTGCGAGCATGCGCTCGCTGCCGGTGGTTAATATGCAAATCCAGACAATAAAAACGATGCCGGTGCAGTCGAAAAATTTATTATCCAACACGCAGTTCACATCCTACCAAGAGTCACAATCTAATCAGCAATCGCAATCTGATCGGCAATTTCCGTCCGACCCGCGAGTGTGCACCGACCAGGAAGGATGCCAAAAATTATGCTTGGATCCGGACGGGCAATTTTATTCGTATCCGGATTGTGTGCGCTTCCGCACTTTATTAAAACAATTACAGGACTTGGAAGGGAATACGCCTTCGCAGGCGGCGCCTGAAGCACCGGTTGTGGCGCCAACTGCCCCGACCGGATCGCAAAGCGTGCTGCGTAATTTTTTAGGGAATATATTGTCCGCGTTTGTAGACGCGTTTCGCGAATAGCAGTACTTGACCGTGCAAATTTTATAAATTATTGATCTGTGCCCTCGGAGGGATTCGAACCCCCAACGACTGCTTCGAAGGCAGTTGTGATATCCATTTCACTACGAGGGCCTTTTTTCGGCGAGCCGATATTAAAAGCATATCACGCCCGATTTATATCATCAAAAAAAGTTTCGGCCCGGGTGCATGGTGCACTCGGGCCGGAAACGAACGGCAGCGGAGGAAGGTGAGACCGACGCTAGTGCGCGGTCGTGTTGATCGGCATGATCAGGGCCATCTCGACGGCCCTGGCGAACTCGCCGTACTCGCGGATACGCCGGTGGATCGCGCGGACCACGCCCTTCTTCGGGGTGAAGCCCTCGGCCTTCAGCTTGCGGGTCACCAGGATTAGGTCCAGGACTCCGATGGGGTCGTGCTGGGCCATCGCCTTCTCGAAGAGGGTGACGACCGCAATGCCGCCGTCGGATGCGATGATCGCGTTCGCGATCTCGATCCTGGGGAGACGCACGGTTGGCTTCACGGGCTCGTGGGCCTGGATCTGCGCGACCTTGGCGTTCTGGATGGGCTCGCATGCGCTCTCGGTCCTGTGCAACTGCCCGAGGGTGCGGTAGGGGTTCTCGAAGACCCTCGGCGTACGCACGGAGCGGTACGGCTGCCAGCTATTCGACCTCATGGATTTGCCTTCCTTTGCCTGTGTTCGGTAAGGGTTGGTCCTTACCGTGCTGCCATATATTATACACTAAATCATATTACTTGTCAATATCAGCAATACCGGCTTAGAAAGGCCTAAAAAGCCAGTAAAATCAAGCTATTCTTGGCCTTAAGGCCGGATGCGTGCTATAATTTACAAGCGCAAAAACTTACAGAACATGTTTTTTATTTTTGAATTAATCATCTTTTTATTCGCGGTTATTTTGCACGAAGTCGCACACGGCTTGGTTGCCGAACATCTTGGTGACCCGACGGCGCGTCAAGCCGGCCGGTTAACCCTAAATCCGCTGGCGCACATAGATCCGATTGGCTCCGTACTCTTGCCGATACTTTTGGCAATTCCGGCGCTCTACGGTGCGCCAACAATTATTTTCGGCTGGGCCAAGCCAGTGCCGTACAATCAGAACAATTTAAAAAATCCGCGGAGCGGCGCCGTAAAAATTGCCCTGGCAGGCCCGATTACCAATTTATTGATTGCGCTTATCTTCGGATTGTTCCTGCGCGCGGCCATCGGCTACCAAATGGGCACGCTGATTTTGCCGCTGGGATTAATCATCTATATAAATATTGTACTTGGGGTTTTCAATTTGGTACCGATTCCGCCGCTCGACGGCTCAAAGCTCCTGTACCTGTTTTTGCCGCAGGACCAGCGCGGCTACCGGATTATGGCGGTACTCGAGCGTTATGGGTTCATTGTGCTCTTGGCGTTTCTCTTCTGGGGATTCGGGATAGTGTCATATGTGGCCAATTTAATTTTTTCTTTAATAGTCGGGCACGTCGCGGGATTTTAAGGAATAGTAAGTTCCAATGCCGTCCCACTCCGCGCGCCAGCCTGTTCATTGACACAACAATAAATCTATGTTAAAACTTAGCACAGATATTCAACGGAGATTTGACAACTCAAAGACGTTTTGACTGATAGAGGAGGTGAGCGATGGATGAAAATCGCGAAGACCTATCGTGCGACGAGAAGCTGCAAGCTCAGGGCGAGCGGTTGGCCAATATGGGCGGGTTGCCCTTCATGGTCGACACGCAGCTCATGATCGAGCGGAAGCGGATCGCCGTGCAGGTGCGCCATTCGCACTTGGCGCGGCAGGGCCGTACCGACCAGGATACCGAAGACCTGCTCGCCGAGTTCCTGAAGCTCGAGGAGTTCATCGACAACCGTGTCGCGGAGCGGGTAAAGACGCATCCGGCGTACCCGTGGTTCTCGCGGGTGAAGGGTATCGGCAAGGAGAACATCGGCAAGGTAGTCGGCCTCGTGGACATCACGAAGGCCGCGACCGTGAGCGCGCTGTGGGCTTTCGCCGGCTACGACGTGGTGAACGGCCGTGCGCCCAGGCGCGAGAAGGGCGAGAAGCTCTCGTACAACTCCACCCTGCGCACCATGTGCTGGCGCGTGGGCGGATCGCTCATGAAGGCGAAGGGCAAGTTCTACGACTACTACACGAGCGAGAAGGAAAAGTTGGTCGCCCGGCTCACGAGAGACGGGAAGAAGATCGTCCCAACCACTGCACTGCCAAAGAAGGACGGCAAGCACTACGAACCGGAGGGTCTGATCTCCGAGGGCCACGTGCACATGATGGCTTTCAGGAAGATGATCAAGCTGTTCCTGTCGCTCCTGTGGCACGAGTGGCGGAAGGCCGAAGGTCTGCCAACCCGCGTGCCGTACCCCGTGGAGTACATGGGGCACAGCTCGATCGTGGACCCCTGGGAGATGGTCGACAAGCCGGAGAAGAAGAGCCGCCGCAAGGTGGCCTGAACCCAAAGCAGGAGCGAGCCAAAGTCGAAAAGAAATCCAAGACGCAAGAGCGAGCCGTGGTAGAGTAGAAACCCTTGAATCAGAAGCGAGCCGAGGCAGCTAAGAAACCCAAAGTAGCCGAGCGAGCCATGGTGGGCTAGAAACCCACGTACCAAGAGCGCGTAAACGTCCAACTCAAATCTCCGTACCGCCACCGCGTCAGACGATGACGCGGTGGCTTTTAATTTATTGACATCAAACTTGTTTTACCCTACTATATTCCTGTTGTTATAAAGGATTCATAAAGAATCCTGGTTTCAATTTATGCCTACTTTAAGACAACTTATTAAGAAAGGAAGACAGAACACCAAAGCGAAAACAAAAGCGCCGGCGTTGTCGTACTATTTCAATACTTTGTCCAACCGTCCGGTTTACTCTTCGTCGCCGTTCAAGCGCGGCGTGTGCCTTAAAGTTTTCACCGCAACCCCGAAGAAACCGAACTCGGCTATCCGCAAAGTGTGCCGCGTGCGTTTGACGAACGGCATGGAAGTAACCGCCTATATCCCGGGCGAAGGCCACAACTTGCAGGAACACTCGATCGTAATGATCCGCGGCGGCCGCGTTAAGGACTTGCCGGGCGTACGCTATCACGTAGTCCGCGGCGTTCTGGATTCCGGCGGAGTAGAAAACCGCAAGCAGCAGCGTTCAAAATATGGAACAAAGAGAGCCAAGGCAAAATAAGCGGAAGCGGGGATAACGGGAATAATTATAGATAAAGAAAATATAGAATAAAGATAAATGAGGAAAAAGAGAGTATACAAGAAATATCATACGCCCGATGCGCGCTTTTCGCGGGTTGATGTCAGCCGCTTCATTAATTACTTAATGTTCGACGGCAAGAAGTCCGTTGCCGAGAAGGTGTTTTACGGCGCACTGGATAAGATAAAGGAAGAAACCAAACAGGAACCAATAGAGATTTTCGAAAAAGCATTGGCCAACGCTTCGCCCCTGGTTGAAGTGGCCTCTAAGCGCGTCGGCGGTGCCAACTATCAGGTTCCGCGCGAAGTTCGCCCTGAACGGCGCTTTATTTTAGGTGCACGCTGGATTATTGCCGCGGCTCGCGGAAAGAAGGGTAAGCCGATGGCCGGAAAGCTCGCCGAAGAATTGATCCTGGCGTCCAAGAACGAGGGCTCTGCGATCAAGAAGAAATTGGATACGCATCGTATGGCTGAAGCCAACCGCGCTTTTGCCCACTTTGCCGGATAAAAATTAAATACAGCATATGCCTAGACAGTATCCTATTGAAAAGGTAAGGAATATCGGCATCATCGCGCACATCGATGCCGGCAAGACGACCGTTTCCGAACGCGTGCTTTTTTATACCGGCGTTTCGCACAAAATCGGCGAAGTGCATACCGGCGACACCGTGATGGATTGGATGGAACAGGAGCGCGAACGCGGCATCACGATCACTTCCGCCGCAACGACCGCGTTCTGGATCCCCACTCGCGAAAAAGGAAACAAGCAATTTGAGCATCGCATCAACCTAATCGACACTCCCGGGCACATTGACTTTACTATAGAAGTAAAGCGGTCTTTGCGCGTTTTGGACGGCGCGGTTGTAGTGTTCGACGGCGTGGCCGGCGTGGAGCCGCAATCGGAAACCAACTGGCACTATGCCGACGAATACGGCGTGCCGCGTTTCTGCTTTATCAATAAATTGGATCGCATGGGTGCAAGTTTTGAAAAAGGATTGAAATCGATACACGAACGTCTCACTCCAAATGCCGTTGCAATCCAATTGCCAATCGGCTTGGAAGGCGATTTCCGCGGCGTAATAAATTTAATCGAAAAGAAAGCCTACGAATTCCAGGGCGACCACGGCGAACGCATTGTGGAAATTCCAATTCCGGAAAACATGGCGGAACAGATAGAAAAAGCCCGCCACGAGATGGTTGAAAAAATTGTTGAGAATGATGACGTGCTGATGTCCGCATACCTCGAAGGGAAGGAGCCGAGCATAGAAAATTTGCACAGAATTTTGCGCAAAGCCGTAATCGCGGTGAAAATCATCCCGGTAATGTGCGGTTCGGCACTCAAAAACAAAGGCGTGCAGTTCATGCTGGACGCAGTAATTGATTACTTGCCATCTCCGCTCGACCTTCCTCCTACAAAAGGAATAGACCCGAACACCGGCGGAGAAATATTCCGCAAGCCGTCCGACGACGAACCGTTTACCGCTTTGGCTTTCAAAATTGCAGCCGACCCGTACGTGGGCACACTGGCTTTCATCCGCAACTATGCTGGCGTCTTAAAAAAGGGCTCATATATAATGAACGCGGTTAAAGGTACGCAGGAGCGCATCGGCCGCATTGTGCGCATGCACGCCAACCAGCGCGAAGAAGTGGAAGAAGTGTATGCGGGTGAAATCGCCGCATTAGTCGGCCTAAAAGATACCACTACCGGCGACACTCTTACCGATCCAGACGCACCGATGATTTTAGAAAGGATTATTCCTCCGGAACCGGTTATCGGCATCCGCATTGAGCCGAAGACCAAAGCCGACCAGGAAAAAATGGGTGTGGCTTTGCACCGCTTGGGCGAAGAAGACCCGACCTTCCGCGTGATCGGTGATACCGAAACCGGAGAAACCTTAATCTACGGCATGGGCGAATTGCATCTTGAAGTTATGGTGGAACGCATGAAGCGCGAATTCGGCGTGGAGGCCAATGTCGGCCGGCCGCAGGTGGCATACAAGGAAACCATTACTACGAACAGCGACGGAGAGGGAAAATATATCCGCCAATCCGGCGGGCGCGGCCAGTACGGCCACGTTAAGATCGAAATCGAACCACGCGAGCGTGGTGCCGGCTTTGAGTTCATAAACGCGATCAAGGGCGGAGTGGTCCCGCAGGAATTTATCGCCCCGACCGAAAAAGGCGTAAAAGAAGCGTTGGATAAAGGTGTCGTAGCCGGCTATCCGATGGTGGACGTGTCGGTAAAGCTCTACGACGGTTCGTATCACGAAGTGGACTCTTCGGAAGCTGCTTTCAAAATCGCCGGCTCTATGGCTTTTCAGGAAGCGGCCAAGAAAGCCACTCCGGTTATTTTGGAACCAATCATGAAAGTGCAGGTATTGATCCCGGCGGATTT
>JAZDEB010000064.1:0-7942 GCA_043809165.1 Candidatus Liptonbacteria bacterium | reverse complement strand
TGACGACACGGCCATTTTGCCTTACAATAGAAGAACATTTGATAAGCAACCGATAAAGAATAAATAAACAGCTATGGCACATACTAAAGCAGGCGGCTCTACTAAATTAGGACGCGATTCCGTATCCAAGCGGCTTGGCGTTAAAATCCACGATGGCGAGAAGGCCGAACCGGGCCAAATTATCATCCGCCAGCGCGGAACCCGTTATCTCCCCGGCCGGAATGTTGGCCGCGGCGGCGATGACACCCTTTTTGCATTAAAAACCGGCGTAGTCCGCTACTCCGAAAAAACAAAGACCAAGTTCGACGGCTCCCGCCGCAAGGCAACTGTAGTCACCGTGAAACAATCCGAGGTCGCGGCAAAGTAGCACGGAGTGAAAGCTCGGTCGTTTTAGCGGTAATTTATTTCGGTTCCGCGCGCACCAATACTTTCAGTTTAGCGCTAAGTCCTTTTTTCAAATCGACTACCACCACGTAGTCGCCGATTTGTTTCATGGGGTGTTCGAGCGCTATCTCCACCCGCTCTTTCGTTACCCAATTGTGTTCGCGCATTGCCGAAAGGATCATTTCTTTGGTGACCGATCCGAATACCGTGCCGTGCTCGTCGCTTTTTAATTTGAACTCGATAAAACGCGATTCGAGTATTCGCTTAAGCCCCTGTAGGCGCTTCATCTCTTCGTGCTCTTCTTTGTCCATCTTCGCCTTCATCACGCTAAGCTTCTTCATTGCCGGCGGCGTTGCCGCTTCGGCCAATCCGCGCGCGACCAAGAAATTACGGCCGTAGCCATCGGCTACTTCCTTTATTTCGTTCTTTTTTCCCACTCCCCGAACATCCTTTTTTAATATGACTTTCATGGATAGTGGTTAAATTTTTTTATTTTTACCTTATCTCTATTTTATCTTCGATTTCACTACTTCCAGCGCCTTATCCAATTGTGGGTCTTTGCCAGCCGCGGCATCCGCATCGGAAATCTTTACTTCTATGTCCGGCTTGATTCCCGTGCCTTCCAAAACCTGTCCGCCCGGCATTACCCAGTGCGCCACGGTGAGTTTTACAGAAGCATCGTCTTTTAGCGGGAAGACCTGCTGGACCACGCCCTTGCCGAAGCTCTGTTCCCCTACCAGTGTTGCAATCTTATAATCCCGCAAACTGCCGGCCAGAATTTCCGAAGCCGAAGCCGAGCCGCCGTTAATCAATACTACCAGTGGCATGTTTTTCAGTGCCGCGTTGCCGGTGGACTTAAGTTCATCGTTCGGGCCGGTGCGCGATTCCTGGCTCACCACCATCTGGCCGTTAGGGATGAACCACCCGGCCAATTGCACGGCCACTTCCAAATATCCGCCCGGATCATTCCTTAGGTCGAGCACCATGCCTTTGGCCCCGTTCTGCAATGCGGTTTGTGCGGCATTCGCGAACAACTGCGGAGCGTTGGCATTGAAATGCGTAAGTGAAATATATGCAATGTTGCCGTTCTTCATTTCGTAGGTGAGTGTGGGTACCTCAATGTTCTCGCGCTTTATCGGAATATCGCGCGGCTTGTCCCACCCTTCTCTGAACACGGTAAGCGTTACCACGCTGCCCTCCGGACCGCGGATGCGCCGCACTGCTTCGTCAACCGCAATACCGTCGGTTGACGAACTGTTAATCGCGAGAACCATGTCCCCCGCTTTAAGACCGGCTCGTTCCGCCGGACTGCCTTTTAGCGGCGCTACAATCGTAAGAACGTCTTTCCTCATCCCGATTTCCGCGCCGATTCCGCTGAAGTTCCCCTGCACGTCCTCCTGGAATTGCTTATTTTCCGTAGGATCAAAAAATTCTGAATATGGGTCGTTTAAAGAACTTACCAAGCCGCGCACCGCACCATAAACTTTATTTTGATTTGACGTGCTCGAATTATTTAGATAATTTTGACTTATCAGCTGCCAGGTATCCCAAAAAGTGCCGAAATCAGCCATTCCGGCCAAAGACGAGCTGGTGTTTTGGATCCCCTCTACCACTACCGTTTGCGATTGCTTTTCCCCTTGTGAAAATCCCAGGTAATATCCGCTTCCCAAAAGTGCCGTTACCACTAACACGATTAAACTTCCGCTCAAGCCCTTCGTTAATTTATTTCGCATTGATTCATTCTAAGCGATTTGAAAAAGCCCCGCAAATTCGTTACGATTGCAGTGTGGCATTAAAAGAGTATCTCGAAACCCTGCGTGAGACGCTCAAGAAAAGAGCTAAGGAATCCAAAGTGTATAAGTCCTTCCAGCTCCACGGCCTCGAGATCGCTCAAATCCTTGGAGATGAGAAACACCGCTCGCTTTATATTAAGCTGGCCAAGGAACACGATCCGCAGATGCTCCGCCGGATCGCCCGTTCGGTCGCGGAAAAGCGCGGGGTTAGGAACAGAGGAGCATATTTCATGGCTATTTTAAGCAAGGAAGAAAAGATGGGCGGCTCGAAAAAAGCCCCGAAAACAGCACGAGCCGGTAAACCCAGTGAGGCGGGCAAGGCCGCCGGGTTATTCGAAGATAAAAAAGAAAATGGAGGAAAAAATATTACAGTACGAAAATCCTGCTGAGGAAAAAGTGCTGCGCGCAAAAACAAAACCGTTTAGTTTTTCACCGAAAGGAGACCCGATCATGGGCAGCCACGTTTTTTCGCGCGGCGAATTTTCAAAATTGATTTTGACGATGCGCAAGATGATGAAACGCGCCAATGGCGTGGGCTTGTCGGCAAACCAAGTCGGCTTTTCATACCGCATGTTTGTGGCCCAAGTCCCGAACGCGAGCGGCGAACAGAAATTTTATACGATCTTGAACCCGGAACTTACAAAGGACGGCAAGGGGAAAGTGGCCCAGGAAGAGGGCTGTTTGAGTGTTGTGGGAATCTGGGGCACGGTGGAACGCCCGGATCGCATTACTTTGTGCGGTTTTGATCGGAACGGCAAGCCGGTGAAAATAAAGGCGTGGGGCCTACTTGCCCGTGTCTTCCAGCATGAAGTGGACCACTTGGACGGCAAATTGTTTATCGACCGCGCAAAAAACCTCCAGAAAGTGGATGATTTTATTCAGGAATGATTAGACCGACGCCGGTAAAATTTTATCGGAAATGAAATTTATCTTTTTTGGCACGCATTACGCTTCGACCATAGTTTTGGAAAAATTAGTCGCGGCCGAATATGTTCCTGCCGCTATTGTTACCAATCCGGACCGCCCAGCAGGGCGGAAACAAGTACTCACTCCCCCGCCAGTGAAGGAATTTGTTTTGTCGCATAATTTGCGCGGCGCTTCCGGCGCAGCGGTTGTTTCTAGTAATTCGGGTGATTCGATAAGAATTTTCCAGCCGGAAAAAGTCGGCGATATCCGCGACGAACTGGTCGTTTTGAGTGCCGATTTATTTATAGTCGCTTTTTATGGAAAATTGATTCCTAAAAGTATTCTAAACTTGCCCCGCCTGGGAACGATTGGCATCCACCCATCGTTACTACCTGCATATCGCGGCCCGTCGCCGGTGCAAACCGCCATTTTAGACGGCGCACCGCAGACCGGTACTACTTTATATATGATGGACGAGAAAATGGACGAAGGCCCTATCCTTGTTCAGGAAATTTTGCCTTCGTACCGGCCGGACGAAAAAAGCAATATTCCTTTATGGGAAGAATTGGCCGCATTGGGCGGCGAAATGGCTGTGCACGTTTTGCCTGCTTTAACTGACGGATCTCTTAAGCCAACTCCACAGGACCGTAACGCCGCCACGTATACAAAAAAGTTTTCGAGTGAAGATGGGTTTATTCCCGAAAAAGATTTCGCCGCGGCCACTGGCGGCACTTCTGCCGGTGCAACAGATTCTCAACTAGCCATTTCAGTCCACAGAAAAATGTTGGCATTCACTCCGGAGCCCGGCGCATGGACCATGGAGAATGGTAAGCGCATCAAGTTATTGGAAGGTAAAGTTGAGCGCAGATGCTTGGTGATTACTCGTTTACAACGTGAAGGCAAAAAGCCGGAATCTTACTCAAACGTCTTCACCCGCCGCAACGCTTTGTGATACGAAATAGCGAAGCGGTGCGCTTCGTCGCGTACTTTAATTAATGTTTCTAATTGCACGCCCGGCGGAACCGTACCTACCAATTCATTCTTTTTGCGCTTTAGCCCTTTGGCCAATCCGACAATCGGGATATTTAACCGGAACCTCCGCAGCACTTTGCGGGCAATGTTTACTTGGCCCCCTCCCCCGTCCATCAAGATAAGATCAGGATTAGTCCAATTATTTTTAAAGCGGCGCATCAGTACTTCTTCCATCATAGCCACGTCATTCGAACCGGTAACCGTGCGGATGCGGAATTTTCTGTATTCGTTCTTGTCCGCTTTCCCGTTTACAAAAACGACCATCGAACCGACCGCAGAAGTGCCGGAAATATTCGAGATGTCATACCCTTCAATGCGGAACGGTTTGGTTTTTTCCGGCGCGTCAAAAACATTATCGCTTATCAGCGCTACGTCTTGAATATGTTGGAGCGCGAATAATTGCCGGCGCAAACGTTCGGCGCGCTCGTAATCAAGTTTTTTACTGGCAGCGTTCATTTCTTTCTCAAGCGCATGTGCCACCTGCTTTTTCTTTCCCTCCATGAATAAAACGACGCGCCGGATTATTTTTTTATATTCCTGCTTGCTGATTAGCCCGGCGCACGTGCCCGGGCAAAGTCCTATTTGATAATCAAGACATGGACGCCCACCGGCATTTTTCGCGTCGCTTGCTGCACCGCTTCCGGCGCTAGGATTTACAATCTGCGCCGGCGCATGCGTGCTAAACGGAAAAATTCTCCGGATAATCCTCACGGCGACGCGCGCACTGGAAGCCGAAGTGAACGGCCCGAACCTGCGCCCGTTTTTAGGATCGCGTCCGCGTACCAAACACACTCGCGGAAACAGCTCCTTGGTGATTTCTATATATAGAAAACTCTTGTCGTCTTTATCTTTAACGTTATAAGGCGGTAATAATTTTTTGATCAATTCCGCCTCAAGAATAAGGGCTTCGATTGCCGTCTCAACTTGTATGTAGCTTATCGCGCGAATTTCGCCGACCATCCTTTCTATGCGCGCGTCGTGCGGACGGTTGAAGTAACTCGTTATGCGGCGCGACAAATTTCCCGCCTTGCCGACATACATAATCTCCCCCGTGCCGTCTTTCATAATATATACGCCCGGCGTATCCGGCAGGAACTTGTTCTGAACCTTTACGTAATCAGGGATGTTCATATTAATCAGCTGCTTGCGGCACCTCGTATATTAATGCTTATAAAACCTTTCTCAAGTATTTTCCCGTAGCGCTCCCGGCTTTCCTTACCACTTCTTCCGGCGTGCCGGCAACAATTATTTTTCCGCCCTTGTCCCCTCCTTCCGGACCGAGATCAATCACCCAATCCGAAGTTTTTATTACATCCAAGTTGTGCTCGATTACCACCACCGTATTCCCGCGATCCACTAAGCGATTAAGGACTTCGAGCAGCTTAGCAATGTCTGCAAAATGTAAACCGGTGGTCGGCTCGTCCAGCAAATAAATTGTTTTTCGAGTATCGCGCTTGCCCAATTCTGCAGCCAACTTTACGCGCTGCGCTTCACCTCCGGACAAAGTTGTTGCCGATTGTCCCAATTCCAAATATCCCAAACCGACTTCGTCCAGGATCTTCAAGCGGTCATAAAGCCACGGGATGTCTTCAAAGAAATCCACTGCTTCTTCTACGGTCGTTTGCAAAACGTCAAAAATATTTTTGCCCTTGTATTCCACTTCCAATGTTTCGCGGTCGAAACGTTTCCCTTTGCAAATTTCACATTGCACGTAGACCGTCGGCAAGAAATGCATTTCGATAGCGATTGTGCCATGCCCTTCGCAGTTTTCGCAGCGCCCACCGGGCACGTTGAAACTGAACCTCCCCGGTTTGTATCCGCGCACGCGCGCGTTGTCCGTAGAGGCAAACAGGTCGCGAATGAACGTCCACGCGCCCACGTATGTAGCCGGATTGGATCGCGGGGTACGGCCGATCGGCGACTGGTCTATGCTAATTACCCTGTTTACGTATTCCGCACCGATCAACGCCTTATGCGTTCCAACGTGATGGCTGGTGCCGTTAAGCCTGTTAGCCAGAGCTTTGTAAAGCACGTCGTATATCAAACTCGACTTTCCGGAACCGGAAACACCGGTAACGGCGGTAAACCGCCGCAAAGGAATATCCACATCAATATTTTTTAAATTATTTTCACTGGCTCCTTTTATCTTTATGAATTCTTGAGTTTTCTTTACCAGCCGGCGCTCCTCCGGAACAGGGATGAATTCCTTGCCGCGCAGGTAGTCAAGGGTAAGGGAGGTTTTATTTTTATCCTTGAATATCTGCGGTATCGGACCTTCGGCGATAATCTTCCCGCCATGTATGCCTGCACCAGGACCAACATCAACTAAATAATCGCTTTCACGGATTGTATCTTCATCGTGTTCAACAATAATTATGGTATTCCCCAAATCGCGCAAGTCATGCAATGTTTTAATCAACTTGGCATTGTCCCTTTGGTGCAGGCCGATGGTCGGTTCGTCAAGAATGTATAAAGTGCCGACCAGGCGCGAGCCGATCTGTGATGCCAGGCGGATACGCTGTGCTTCGCCGCCGGAAAGCGTCCCCGCTTTGCGGTCCAGGGTTAAATATTCCAAGCCAACGTCAATCATAAACCCCAGGCGGTTCATAATTTCTTTAAGTGGCACTTCGGCGATTTCTTTAAATGTTTTTTCTTTTTTTGTGGCCAAGTGGCCAAAAAATTCGAAGGCCTGTTCAACCGAAAGCTGCGTAACCGCGGAAATATTTTTGCCGGAAATAAGCACATTCAAGCTTTCTTCACGCAAGCGCTTGCCCAAACACTTTGGGCATATTGTTTCAGACCAAATATCTTCCGTTCCAAGACCATGGCACGCTTCGCATGCGCCATACGGACTATTAAACGAGAAAAGGCGCGGCTCTATCTCCGGGAATGAGAACCCATCGCGTGGGCAGGTGAATTTGGCGGAAAGAGATATTTCCTGGTCGGTAATGATAGTAACAACATCATTGCCGTATTTGAGCGCGGATTCAACGGCCTCGGCCAAACGCAAACGATTATCTTTTTCGGCAAAATCTATCGCGGCCGGAATGCGGTCCACCACCAATTCAATGGTGTGCTGTTTGTAACGCGACAGTTCGATGCGCTCGCGCAAAGAATGGAAACTGCCGTCCACGCGCACTTCGCGGAACCCGGCGTTCAAGAAATCATAAAGCATCTGGTAGTACTCCCCTTTGCGGCCCAAAACCGCCGGAGCAAGAATCAATAAATTTTTGCCGTTTTTATTCTTTTTTGAGAATTCTATTACCGTGTCCACAATCTCTTCATTGGTCATCTTCTTGATTTCCATTCCGCAGCGCGGACAAAACGGCGTCCCTGCCCGCGCGAACAATACACGCAGATAATCGTAAATTTCGGTAGTGGTGGCTACGGTAGAGCGCGGATTAGCGGAATGGCTTTTTTGGTCTATGGAAATCGCCGGCGATAACCCCTCTATCTCATCCACATCCGGCTTGTCCAAGCGGCCCAAAAACTGCCTGGCATACGCGGATAATGATTCGATATACCTGCGCTGGCCTTCGGCAAAAATGGTATCAAAAGCCAAGCTGGATTTGCCTGAACCAGAAAGACCGGTAAAAACAATCATTTTGTCGCGCGGTAGTTCCAGGTTAACGTTCTTAAGGTTGTGTTCCCGCGCACCTTTTATAATTATTTTGTCCTGCATTTATTTTGGATTTACAAAACTTTTATCGGAAATTTATACAAATTTTATATAAACCCAAAACACAGAAAACGCCCCTCGCTTCAGTTCTCTAGGGGGGTCACAAGGCAAACTATACACCAGCGGCGCCAGAAAAAGCAAGAAAAAA
>JAZDEB010000063.1:0-4234 GCA_043809165.1 Candidatus Liptonbacteria bacterium | reverse complement strand
GGTAGAGCGCAAGCGCCATAGTTTTTACATTATCTAACTTTGCCATATAATAAGCAAGAAATTACCTATTTATCTTTAGCTACAGCATGACCCGCGTGCGTTCATTCCTGAACCGTCCAATCCCACTTTACCTTGCCGGCCTCGTGGCCGCTATTATTTTTATTGTCGCGCTGGGCCTGGCCTGGAAATTCCGCGAAGAGATTATCAATAGGAGCATAATCGTGAGCGGGGAAAATATAATATCCGATCGCCTGGAGTATGGAAGTATACCGACATTTTCCAACCCGGATTTTTTCAACAGCGTGCATGCTAAATTTATTGAGGATAAGGCAACGTTCATAGAGGCCAACCTATCCGAAATGCAGCTTACATATTATAAAGACGGCACCGCCGAATTTACTGTGCCGATAAAGACCAAAGGACGCGAGGGTTCCTGGTGGGAAACGCCGGCCGGTTTATACAAAATCCAATCCAAGTCCGGAACACACTATTCGGCATTTGCCAAAGTTTATATGCCGTACAGCATGCCGTTCCAGGGAAATTTTTTCATACATGGTTGGCCGTATTATAAGGGTGGCGCGCCGGTTGATTCCAAGTATTCCGGAGGATGTATCCGCCTAGCCGATGAAGATGCGAAAAAACTTTATGATGCGGTAAAGACCGATGCGCCGGTTCTGGTATATGAAAAAGATTTTTCCGGAGACAATTTCCGTTACCAACCGGGCGTGGCCGGCATGCAAGCACAAGCGTACCTAGCCGCCGACCTGAGGAACAACTTTGTTTTTGCGGAGCGGAACCCGCAGGATGTTTTGCCGGTTGCATCGCTCACCAAGCTGATGACCGCCCTCGTGGCTGTTGAATATATAAATATCGAGCGGCCGGTAACCATAACCAAGTCCATGATAGTGCCGACTTCCAAACCGCGTTTGCACGAAGGGCAGGAGCTTACTATCTATGACTTATTGCACCCGATGCTCACCGAATCATCCAACGAAGCCGCGGAGGCAATTGCGCAATCGTTGGGCAGGGAGCGGTTCATAAACCTGATGAACAGCAAGGCCAAGGCGATTGGGATGAGCCATTCGGTATTTACCGATCCGGCCGGCAGGGAAGCCGGAAATGTTTCTAGCGCGGAAGATTTATTTGCTCTCGCAAAATATCTTTACAACAACCGCAGCTTTATCTTGAAGATGTCCGCCGGCGATGCGCCTATTAATGTTTACGGGCCGTCCGCATTTACTAACTTGGATAACTTTAATGTTTTCGCGGCCGATCCGGATTTTGTGGGTGGGAAGGTTGGCATGAGCGAAGCGGCGAAAGAAACAATCCTTTCCGTATTCGAGACCGACTTACAGGGGACGAAGCGCCCGATTGTATTGGTGGTGCTCGGCTCGCCGGACAATGCAAGCGAAGCCAGGCGCTTGCTTAATTGGACCAAAGATACATATTCGGTTCCGGTTTCCGTTTTTGCTCCGCCATCCGCAAGTTCATCGAGCGGATTGCCGGTTGAAGCCGGATCACCTACCGAATTTTAAAGCGCACTATACGGCACTGATTACGAGAAGACATGAAATACGACATTAACTTAACTGCATACCAGGGACCAATCGAAAAATTGCTGGAGCTAATTGAGGCCCGCGAGCTTGAGATTGCAGAAATCAGCTTGGCCACGGTTACCGACGACTTTTTGAAGTATCTGGAAGAAGTTAGCAAGGATTATGCCGCGAGAGAAAAGGAGGCGGCGGAGGGCGGCGAAAAAGCCGTGCGCGCCGAAGAATATATGCGCCTACTTTCGGACTTCATTGTAATTGCCAGCCGCTTGGTGCTGATTAAATCCAAGTCGCTCATACCCGATGTTGTCTTGAATGAGGACGAAGAGGCGCAAGTGAAAGAATTGGAGAACCGGCTGCGCCGGTATCGGGAATTGAAGCCGGCGATAAAAGTTATTGCGCAATTGTGGCGGAAGGGTGAGCACGAGTTTGGCCGCGAATATTTCTTGCATGTGCGCGGCCTGTTGCTCGCGATTCGGGCACAAGAAGGTAAGGAGAACGTTTTTTTCTATCCGGGCGGCCAGCTGGAACTCGCGCAATTAGTTGAATCAATAAAGAAAGTATTGGCCTTGTCCGAGGCAACGGTTGCCGAAGAAAAAGTGGCGCGCGAAAAAATCATTTCACTCGAAGCGAAAATAAAAGAGATTATGGAACACATGCGGAACATTAAGGAGTCAACTTTCCACGGCCTGGCCAAAGGAGCTTCACGCTCGGAGGTAGTGGTGGCATTTTTGGCAATCCTCCATCTAGCCCGCGAACAATTGGTGAGATTAGAGCAGGAAAACTCATCATCTGATATAATAATTCGGCAAATTACCTGACCTATGGACCCTAAACTTTTAGGAAAACTTGAAGCGCTTTTTTTCATCCACGGCGAGCCGATTCGCCTATCTGACGTTGCGCGCACTTTGGGGTTGGAAGATAAAGAAGCGATAAATTTACTTGCCGAGTTTAAAGAAACTTTAAAAGGGGACGGGCGGGGATTGATGCTCCTCTCGCACGGCGACAAGCACCAATTTGTGACCAAGCCGGAAGTTTCGGGCGTACTTACGCAGTTTGTTAAAAGGGAATTGGATAGTGATTTGACTCCGGCCAGTTTGGAAACACTGGCGATAATTGCGTACCTGGGGCCGATTACCAAGGCGCGCATCGAGTATTTCCGCGGAGTAAATTCTACGGTAATTTTGCGGAACCTCGGCCTGCGCGGATTGGTGAGCCGGATACCGGATCCCGAGAAGCGTTCAATTTGGGCCTATGAGCCAAGCTTTGAATTGTTCCGGCACTTTTGCGTATCCAAACGCGAAGACCTTCCGGAATACCCGAATTTCATTGCGCGTTTTGAAGCCCGCAAACCGGAGGAAGGTCCAGGTGTAAGCGCCAGCGAAAATACTGTAGAAGACACGGCAGCCGAACAAGTTACAACAGAAGAAAGTAATGAGGCAAAGATATAAAGACACATTTACTGTAATTGGGGCGCTGTCCGCCATTCTTCTCGCGGTCCTGGTTAGTTTCCCGGAAAGTTCAAAACCAAAAGATGTTTCTTTGTCGCAGCTTACCGCGCAATCGTATGTGGCGGAGGCGGGTGAAGGTGCGGACCATTTGGCAACCGGCACGGCCGGCAGGACCATTGGCGCATCGTTATCAAGCTCCGGACGCAATCCGCAGGTTAGGGACGGTGCGGTGGTGCAGGCCGGAGCCGCATCGCTTTTCCATACCACAAAAAATGAAGTGCCGCCGCAGGTTGCCATACATGGCGGCTTGGTGGCCGACCTGGGGAGCGGAGAAATTTATTATTCAAACCACAGTGTAGACAAGTGGCCGCTCGCCTCTATCACAAAATTAGTAACCGCAGTGTTTGCTTTAGAAAATATTCCGTCGTACCAGCCGATTACCATTACTTCGCAAGTCCGTGCGGAGATCGGCGATGAAGCCGGCAGTACCCTGCCCACAGGTTCGTCTTACCGAGCCGATGATTTAATCACCGCGATGCTGGCCGTTTCTTCCAATGAAGCGGCGGAAGGGTTAGCGCAATTTTACGGCCGCGACGCATTTATTGCCGGCATGAATGCAAGATTGCGGCAGTGGGGAATTACGAACACTACTTTTTACGATCCAACCGGGCTTTCCGTAGCCAACCAATCCACGTCGGAAGACATCATGAAAATTGCTAAGTGTATTTATGCTGATTATCCTTCGCTTTACGCCGCATCGCGCGCGTCGCGGATTATGATCACCGAGCTTGCCTCCGGCCGCAAAGAGGCCCATAACAATATCAACCAGTTCGCCGGACGGGTGGACTTTATCGGCGGGAAGACCGGTTTTACCGATGAGGCCCAGGGCAATCTAGTCTCACTTTTCGCTTACGAGAACCGGCCGATAATAATTGTGGTAATGGGCACGGATGATCGTTTCGGAACAACGGAGACACTGTTCAATTGGTTCAAACGCACACATTCAAGCAGATAATCACCAGCAATAATTATTAAATGTTCAGTCCAGCTTTTTTTATAATCAAGATTTTGGCGCTTTTTATTTCGTCCTTTTTAGTGGCGATAATCATCGCCCCGTTCCTTATAAAATTTTTATATGAGAAAAAAGCGTGGAAGAAACAGCCGCGCACCTTGACTTTTGGCGGAGAGAAAACCCCGATTTTTACGGAGCTGCACGCAACAAAAGAAGTCAGC
>JAZDEB010000062.1:0-2679 GCA_043809165.1 Candidatus Liptonbacteria bacterium | reverse complement strand
GCCGCGGAGTGGTTAAAATCCAGATAAAGCTAGGAGAACCGTTCGACCCGCAATATACTGAAGCAGTGTTAATAGAACCATCTGAAACAGTGTCGGAAGGGAATATAGTCGAAGAAATTTCGCCAGGATACATGCTCCACGATAAAGTCATGCGCCCTGCTCAGGTAAAAATATCAAAAGGTAAACCATAAACAAACACAAAGAAGTAATCGAAGAAAAATAAAGAGAACGCATAAGAATAAAAACAAAAAATAAATAAAACAAAAATGGCTAAAATATTAGGAATTGATTTAGGAACAACCAACTCTGCCGCTGCCGTTACCGAAGGCGGTGAACCACGCATATTGGAAAACGTGGAAGGCAACCGCACAACCCCATCCATAGTTGCAGTGTCAAAGAACGGCGAACGTCTCGCCGGGCTATTAGCTAAGCGGCAGGCGATTACCAACCCGAAGAACACTATATTTTCAGTAAAACGGTTGATTGGCCGCAAGTGGACCGATCCTGAAGTGCAAAAAGATAAATCTTGGCTGCCGTACGAAATAGTTGAAAGCAAGAATGGCGGTGTAGACGTGAAAATGGGCGACAAGACCTATTCTCCGGAAGAGATCTCCGCCTTCATATTGGGAAAAATTAAAGCAGATGCGGAAATAAAGCTCGGCGAAAAAATTGATGAAGCAGTAATAACAGTCCCGGCATACTTCGATGATTCGCAAAGGCAAGCCACTAAAAATGCCGGTGAAATTGCCGGCCTCAAAGTACGCCGCATCCTAAACGAACCGACCGCAGCCGCGCTCGCATACGGCTTGAACAAGCAAAAGAATGAAAAAATAGTTGTTTATGATTTCGGCGGAGGCACCTTCGACATTTCTGTGTTGGAAGTAGGTGACGATACTGTTGAAGTCAAGTCAACTGGCGGCGACACGCACCTGGGCGGCGATGACTTCGACAAAAAAATCATTGAACACCTCGTTGATGAATATAAGAAACAGGAGGGCGTGGATATTTCCAAAGACCCGCTGGCATTGCAGCGCCTGAAGGAAGCGGCGGAACGTGCCAAGCACGAACTCTCCTCTGCAATAGAAACAGAAGTGAACCTGCCATACATTACTTCGGATGCATCCGGTCCGAAGCACTTTTTAATCAAGCTTTCCCGCGCCAAGCTGGAAAATTTGGTGAAAGAATATATTGACCATTCGATTGAACTGACCCGCGAGACGGTAACCGCACAAGCACCAAAGGGCGCCGGCTTCCAGCTTTCGGAAATAAACGAAGTAATCCTGGTTGGCGGGCAAACACGCATGCCGGCAATAAAGGAATCGGTTAAACAGTTGTTCGGCAAAGAGCCGCACCAGGGCATTAATCCAGACGAAGTAGTTGCAGTTGGCGCGGCAGTTCAAGCGGGCATACTGCAAGGCGACGTAAAAGACATTTTGCTTTTGGACGTTACGCCTCTGTCGCTTAACATCGAAACGCTTGGCGGAGTAGCAACGCCGATGATCCCGAAAAATACCACAGTTCCCACTTCCAAGTCGCAGGTGTTTTCTACGGCTGCGGACAACCAGACCTCGGTTGAGGTGCACGTGTTGCAGGGCGAGCGCCCAATGGCAACGGACAACCGCACTTTGGCTCGGTTTATCCTGGATGGCATCCCGCCTGCGCCGCGTGGCATGCCGCAGGTTGAGGTGACATTCGATATTGATGCGAACGGCATCTTGAACGTGAAAGCGATGGACAAAGCCAGCGGTAAATCCCAATCAGTACACATTGAAGCAACCACAACGCTTTCCAAGGAGGAAGTTGAAAAGCTTAAAAAGGAAGCTGCCGAACACGCCAGTGAAGATGTTAAGAAGCGCGACCTGGTGGAAACGAAGAACCAGGCGGAGAGCCTGATTTACACGGCAGAAAAATCGCTGATCGATGCCGGTGACAAGATTGGCGATGACATAAAGAACCCGATTAAAGAAAAAATTGAAGCGCTTAAAAAAACCAAGGATGGCGACAATGCGGACGAAATAAAATCCAAAACTGCCGAGCTCTCTACGGAAATTCAAAAAATCGGGCAAACCATGTACAATAAAAGAGACGATAAAGGGAATAATCAAAACCCAAATCCAGAAACCGGTGCAGATCAACCCGCTACAGATAAACCAGCTCCAGAACAGCAATAAGCAAAATTTCCTGGACCAGCAAACCGTGGCCGTTTCCACAAAGCCGCGCGGGTTTTATACCCGAGCGATCCTGGACTTTCTCTGTTTAACTTCAGCGCTTGGCGTCGGCTTTTTATATCGAAACCATTTCGACAAAGGCACCCCACTCTACTACATGTTCATTGCCGGCTGTATTTTCGGCGCGATCCATGCGGTATCGTTCGTCCTTACTAAATCAGTAACCCGCGGGCGCACAATCGCCGCGCTGTAATCAACAGTGTTTGTCTTGCCGTTTTGTAATTTCTTAAACATCAATATCTGGGAATTGCTGGGTATAGCGCTAATAGTTTTCTTCTTCTTGGAGCGGGGCGGACACATTAGCCGGGATGAAGCTGAGAACACGATGCATTTCCGGTTCGGTAAAGTGGCAATGCCGGTAATCGTGAAGATGGTGAGCGCACTCGTGCTCTTTGGTATTCTTGTTGTTATCCCCAAGATGCAAAAAGAAGGAACCTTCTTTTCCGAACAG
>JAZDEB010000061.1:0-8765 GCA_043809165.1 Candidatus Liptonbacteria bacterium | reverse complement strand
CAATATCGCGCCATTTCCCATCCGATGTTAAAAATTCGTCCACCAGACCTGGATCGGCGTTTTTCACGGCAATCGCTTTCTTGACCCGCTCCGGTTCATCGCGAAGCAGCTTGATGTCCAACATAATGCGTATAATAGCGTAAACTGCGCGGTTCGTTAAGGGCACCCCTCCCACCTAAAGCCACAAATTTTTACATTCTGGACTTAGGTAGGCGGGCCGGCATGCACTGTGGCTGCCGGCCCAACTAAACTGGCTGACTGGCGGTTGTTACCGTCGAGACCTCGCTACCGGGAAGAGCTGGTGCACAGCAGACATCAGGTCGGGCTTATTGCCAGCCGTGAAGACCAGCCGCGGCAAGTTGCCGTCCACCAGCATGTTGATGAACTTCCGAAGAAGCGGGTCGTCATCGGCGATGAACAGTACCGCCCTTCTTTCGTAAACCAACTTCCTGATGGCCAAGAAGATCTCTTCGGCTGTTACGACGTCGTCGCTGGTGCGTCCGGAAAAAACGATGGCATCGAACTTCTCCCTCTGCAGGATCTGGACTGCACCCTCCAGAGGAGCGATCTCTATCCGAGCCACGCTCTTCAGTATGCCCCACAGATGTGCCCACGAGGGGTCGCGCTCCACCACTAAAACTCGCGGCATCTCTCGATCACCTCCTCCCCAGCCATAACAAAGGCCTGCCCATTCAATAACACTAGAATAAATATTTGTCAAAAAACGCCTAGAATTCAGCATTGAAGTGCGTCACTCGGCTTTGACAACCCACAAATTGCCGAGTATTCTCAAATTATGTCTAGATTCCTCGCAAGGGACACCACGACCGCAACTAGTAAGGCGGAGGCGGCGTCCTGCGGCAGGAATTAAATTTATGAAAAACCGCGACGCCTCTTCTGCCAGAAGGGGCGTTTCAATATGAACCAGTGGGCAGTTCAATAAAAAATAAAAATAGTATAAATAAAATAGCTATCAACCATGAAAAAACAAAATAAAAAACAGGAGGGCAAATTGCACGATATACGCCACTCGCTGGCGCATGTCCTTGCCGCGGCGGTGCAGGAAAAATTCCCGAAGGTACGGCTGGGTATCGGGCCGGTGATAGACAACGGGTTTTATTACGATTTTAAGTTCTCTAAGGAATTTTCCGCGGAAATGCTTCCGGCACTCGAAGCGCGGATGAAGGAGATTATAAAAGAGAATCTCCCGTTCAGCGGCAAAAAAGCAACTCCGGTAATAGCCAAAAAAACTTTCAAGGACCAGCCGTTCAAACTGGACCTGATAAAAGATTTCGTAAAAGAAAAGAAGGCGCTATCTATATATAAAACCGGCGACATCTTTTTCGACCTTTGCCGCGGCGGTCACGTTAAAAACACCAAAGAGATTGATCCCGCGGCATTCAAGCTTACGCACATTGCCGGCGCGTACTGGAAGGGCGATGAAAAGAAGGCCCAGCTCACCCGCATTTATGGCGCGGCATTCGAGAATAAAAAAGACCTCGACCAGTATTTATGGCAGCAGGAAGAAGCGAAAAAGCGCGACCATCGCATACTCGGACAGCGCCTCAAGCTTTTCACCTTCGCAGAAGAGGTCGGCCCGGGACTTCCCTTGTGGCTTCCTAATGGCACCATCCTGCGGGATGAATTGGAAAAATATGCCAAAGAAGTAGAAGGAAAGTGGGGGTATAAGCGCGTTACTACTCCGCATATCGCCAAAGAAACATTGTTCCGCATGTCCGGACACATCCCCTATTACGCTGACAGCATGTATCCTCCGATGAAACTGGACGACGGCAATTATTATTTGAAAGCAATGAACTGCCCGCATACGCACATGATTTATAGGGCAGAACCGCACAGCTACAAAGACCTTCCCCTTCGCTACGCCGAATACGGAACAGTATACCGCTACGAACTTTCCGGCACACTCGCAGGATTATTGCGCGTTCGCGGTTTTAGCCAAAACGACGCGCACATATATTGCCGCGAAGACCAGGTAGAAGAAGAATTTTTGAAGGTCATGCGGCTCCACGAGTTCTGGTACCGCGATGTTTTTGGTATAAAAGATTTCTACATGCGCCTCTCGCTTCCGGCAAACGACAAGAAAAAATATGCCGGAATGCCGGCTGGCTGGAAGAAGGCAGTCGATATGTTGCGCAAGATCATGAAAAAATCGGGTCTTCCTTATATAGAAGCCGAAGGAGAAGCTGCTTTCTACGGACCGAAAGTTGATTTCCAGATCAAGAGCGCAATCGGCCGCGAAGAAACTGCTTCCACTAACCAGCTGGATTTCTTGGCAACCGAACGCTTCAACCTGAGGTACGTAGATAAAGACGGGAAGGAAAAACCGCTATATGTAATACACCGCGCTCCGCTCGGATCGCATGAACGTTTCATCGCTTTCCTCATAGAACATTGTGCCGGATCATTCCCGTTGTGGCTCGCGCCAGTGCAGGCGGTTGTCCTCCCCGTTGGAGAAAAATTTGAAAAGTACGCTGCGGACATTGCCGAGATTACGAAGGCGGCTGGGATTAGGGCCGAAATTAATTCGGCAAACGAAACGCTCGGCAAACGCATCCGCGAAGCGGAATTAATGAAAATCCCTTATGTGTTGGTGGTGGGAGAAAAAGAAGAGAAAGAAAATACAGTAAGTGTTCGCCACTACACTCGCGGACAGGAAGGTGTTGTTAAGATTGATGCGCTCGTAGAAAAAATGTTGATTGAAGCGCAGAATAAAACCGCAAAATAGTAAAAAGAAGTCGCGGGCTCCCCACGATCATCTGCCAGTGCACAACGATCTCGTTCCAGTTTGCCTCCATTTTGGTCACCTCTCCCCCGAGATTGTTTGCGGAGCGAAGGCAGCTCGCCACGCAACTACCTACAATCTCTTACAATTACCAAACTATATCAAGCATCGTGAATAAACCAAAAATCATCGCCGTACTCGGACCCACTGCCAGCGGCAAGTCAGATTTGGCCGTAGAATTGGCGCGCAAATTTAATGGAGAAATTATTTCCGCCGATTCCCGCCAAGTATACAAAGGATTGGATATCGGCTCCGGGAAAATCACAAAGAAAGAAATGCGCGGTATCCCCCATCACTTGCTTGACGTGGCATCGCCGCTCCGCACCTTTACTGTTGCGCAATTCCAAAAGCTAGGAGGGCGTGCGATAAAAAATATATTAAGAAAAAATAAAGTGCCGATTATCGCGGGAGGTACAGGATTATATATAGATACGTTGCTCTACGGTTACAATTTTCCTGCGGTAAAACCGAATCCGCAGCTTAGGGGAAAATTAGAGCGGCAAACAACCGAAGAATTGTTCGACAAATTATCAGAACTTGATCCGGCACGCGCAACCGGCATAGACCGGTTCAACAAACGCCGTTTGGTACGCGCGCTGGAAATCGTTATTGCAACCGGCAAGCCGGTACCAAAACTCGAAAAACATTCCGCATACGACACGCTTAAAATCGGCATAAATATTTCACAGGAAAAACTTCGCCGGAATATTGAATTACGACTGAAGAAAAGATTGCGCCGCGGAATGCTCAAAGAAATAAACCATTTGCGTAAAAGCGACGTGAGCTTTAAGCGCCTTCAAAGTTTCGGCCTGGAATATCGCGCAATGAGCCGCTATACGCAGGGGCTAATCATAAAAAAAGAAATGGAGCAGAATATAATTTCAGAAAGCATAGATTACACCAAGCGGCAAACGACTTGGTGGAAAAGGGACAAGGAAATACGGTGGATAAATAATCCCGCCAAAGCGATACTGCTAACGAAGAAATTCCTAAAGCAAGCTTCATAAAGCGTATCCAGAAAACGACTGGTTCCACCGCTAATTTATTTTGCCAATTCCTGCTCGAAAAGCCCCTTAAGTACGCCCGGATCCCCTCTTCCCTTCAGCTTACTCATTGCTTTGCCCAACATAAACTGCATGCTGGCCGCCTTGCCGGCTTTATAGTCGTCGCTGGCTTTCGGGTTTTCGGAAATCACTTCGCGCACGGTTTCTATTAATGCGCTTTCATCCGAAACAGTATGCAGTCCTTCTTCTTCCAAGACATCGTGCGGATCTGCTTTTTTTTCAACCATCTTCCTTAAAATATTTTTTGCTACGCGCGAAGTGATAGTGCCTTTGCGAAGCAATATTATAAATTCCGCAAAATTTTCCGGAGTTACAGGACATTCCCCGAATGGAATTCTCATCTCAGCAAGCAATCCAACAATGTCGTTCGCCAGGTAATTTGCGGCCATGCCGACTAACGCCTTGTCTTCACTCATTCCATCTTCATCGGCCACAACCTTAAATTTAGTTTTTTCATCTTCGCTTAAAGCATTCTTCCACGCGCGCAATTCCGAAATTGAATCTTCGAAAAACTCCGCTAATTTTTTATCCTGCACAAGAACGGCGAGATAGGCCGGTATTTCAATCCCGTATTCGCTCTTAATCCTCTCTCGTTTTTGCGCCGGCAATTCCGGCATTTCTCTTTGCAATCGCTCTATCTCAAACACCGCCGTTTCGAAAGGCGGCAAATCCGGCTCAGGGAAATATCTATAATCATGCGCTTGTTCCTTAGAACGCTGGATCTTGCTTACATTTTTTATTGTGTCCCATCCGCGGGTTTCCTGCTTCACTTCCCCGCCGGATTCAAGCACCTCGGTTTGCCGCTTTATCTCGTAATTAATTGCGGCTTCAATGGAACTCCAAGAATTCAAGTTTTTTATTTCGGTGCGCGTGCCGAGTGTTTCGGTTTGCGACATGGAGATGTTCGCATCCGCACGCATCTGTCCGCGCTCCAGGTCCGCTTCCGAAACTCCAAGATAGCGGAATACCAACTGGAGCTCTTTGGCAAAGGCCACCGCTTCGGCTGCACTATGGATTACAGGCTCGGTTACCAATTCCATTAGCGGCACGCCGGCACGGTTGAAATCGACAAATGTGGATTTGCCGTCCGGAGCGTGCACCAATTTGCCGGCATCTTCTTCCAAGTGTATGCGCGTGATCTTAACCCCATTCAATTCCCCGCCCACCACCAGCGGCATATCATACTGCGAAATCTGATATCCTTTGGGAAGATCCGGATAGAAATAATTCTTGCGGTCGAATTTTGTAACCGGATTTATTTTCGCCCCTATGGCCAAACCGACTTTAATTACATATTCAACCGCTTTCTTGTTTATAGTAGGAAGCGTTCCCGGGTGCCCCATGCAAACCGGACATACGTTCGTATTCGGCTTCTCTTCATCCGGATTATTTACCGAATCGCAAAACATCTTGGTCGTGGTGGCCAGTTCTACATGTATTTCAAGTCCGATTGTTGGCTTATACATATTTACCTACTATCTTCCAAACTTTTTCGTGTATCTCAGGAACAGAAAGTAATCTTTTACCCTCAGTGCACTGGATCACTTTGAACTGTCTCGGGAACAGCTTAGCCATCTCCAAATATGCTGCTTCAGCCTGGCGGAGGTGCTTTATGTTCGATTCATGCAAATCCCTTTTTACTCCTCCAATATACTCGCGGCTGCCCTTCTTATCAACCAGCTTCTGGGCTACGGCCGCAGGCACATGAAGTATGATGACCAGCGTGGGCCTCGGTATATTGAACAAGTCGTACTCCAGTCCATAAAGCCATTTGAAAAAAATTTTGCGTTGCGCCGTCGTTCTAAGCTTTGCTCCCTGGTGCGCCATGTTCGATGACACGTACCTGTTGGCGACCACCATGTCTCCCGACTCCAGCCACTTCCTAATTTCCGGCGCGGCATCATAGCGGTCCAGCGCATAGAACATTGACGAGCAGTATGGTCCAACCTCTTTAATTGAACCGTAATTGCCGTTTAAATATTCTTTAACAAAATATGAAGATGGCTTGGTATACCTGGGAAAATCGACTGTCCGCGGGCTCTTGCCAAATTTTTCTAGTTTAGAAATAAGTTCGGCCACCTGCGTGGCTTTTCCGGAGCCGTCGCCGCCTTCGATTACCAGGAATACCCCTCGTTTTTTAGCACACTTCATTACGCTTCATTATATGGTATGCGATAAAAAATAGAAATGCGCTACCCCACGAATAGCTTCTTGGCCAACTTATGCGCGTTCCCATGGCCGAGAAGTCCACGATAAGATGCACGGGTTTCGTCCGACGGATTCGCAGCTAATCGTTTGAATACGCGCCGCTTCGTCGCGGATCGTAAGGTTCGGTGATGAGGAAAATGAACCCAACCAAGAAAATCAACGCCCGAAGCGAATGTTTTTACAAATACTTTATTCGGATGAAGCGAGAGTTTCAGCCGTACGTTGAGAAATGTTGATATGGCGGGAAGGATGCTTTCCAAATATCTCCTATCTTCGTGCACAATGATAAAGTCGTCCGCGTAGCGAATACAATAGCGAATCTTCAGCTTCCGTTTCATAAACTGATCGAGTTCGTTCATATAGATATTCGCAAGAAGCTGGCTGGTAAGATTGCCAAGCGGCAAGCCGACGCCGGACCTGCCTTTTGCGCTGAAACTATCAATGATTTCGCCCAAAAGCCACAATGTATCACTGTCTTCGATCCGCCGGTTCAGAATGTTCTTTAATACTTCGTGGTCAATGCTCGCGAAAAACTTCCTGATGTCGCCTTTCAAAACCCATACCGTCCGCGTATGGTTACGGGAAACAATCCCCGCGTACTGCCTGAAGCGGTTCATGGCGCGGTAGGTACCTTTATCAAGCCGGCAGGAGTATGAATCAAACACAAATGTCCGGTCGAAGTAGGGATACAAAATTCTATATATCGCATGGTGCACCAACCGATCGCGCACTTCGGCTTTATGGATGTCGCGCGGTTTCGGATCGTTGATCTTGAACGCATGATACGGGCCGTGCCGGTATGTCTTGTCGGCAAGCTCGCGGTGAAGCGCAAGAATGTTACCGGTAAGATTCAGGGAAAATACCGCAACATCCTTGCGCCTCCGCTTGCCGCGTAGAAACTCACGCCACGCAGAAAGCAGATTCTCCACGGAAATGATATCATCATACGCATGACCCGGCGTGACGGTTATTCTCTCTCTCTCGATAAGGTCTCGGTTCTCGCGAGAATCAAAGAGGGATATTTGTTGTGGATGAATCTTGTGCCGCATATTGCAAAAGGTGCGCGCTACACGCTCGGAGCAAGGATAGAAAATAAATTTCTTGATCTTTTAGAGTTGTCCTACGCTACCTATTTTACCGAAAGAGAAAAGAAGCCGGAAAAAATCGCGGAGTGCATCTTGATCACCGACACGCTCAAATTTTTCATTTCCGTTGCATGGGAAGGCAGGATCATCTCCGACAAGCAATGCGAGGATGTCGCAGTGAAACTGGAGGAGATCGGCAAAATGCTCGGCGGCTGGAGGAAAAGTTTGGACAATCCCGAGAAGAAAAACCGCACCCTGTGAGCGCGGAAAGAGCGTACTTTCGGAGACGGAAGACGAACTCATTGTCGGGATTCCACTTGTTACCCGGATTCGTCCAGTTGTTGTTCAGCCACAGACCGTCTTCGTTCCGTTCCAGGTTGAAGACGTTCGGGTTGCCGCCGCGATCGGTTCTGTGCGCCGCGCCATCCGCGCCACTGCCCTTGAGATGGGACGGGAATCCGAGGCCCGTATCTCAGACTGCATTTTATTCGGGAGCATGACTCCACCAGCGCAGCGCACCAAGTTGTTTCTTTTTTGTTGGCGAGCATACACATCCTCCGCGGAAAGCCGAACCGCCCGCGCTCTCAACATGCACGCGCCGGAAGGGTCTCGGGAAACCGTAGCCGCCCGATGTAACCCATCTGGGTATAATCATAGCAAAAAAATGCGGCGGACGGAATGCAAGAAGGGTCAAAGGATTAAAGCACCAAAGATTCAAGCAGACAAAGACACTAAGTTTTCAAGTTTTTCAACTTGCGGAGACGGAAGACGAACTCAGAGTCGGGATCCCACTCGCGACCCGGATACGTCCAGCGGAGGTGCAGCCACAGACCGTCTCCGTCCCGCGCCAGGCAGAAGACGCTCGGGTAGCCGCCGCGAGCGGATATTTGTTTCATGCCAATCCAAAGCCATTCGTTTAACGGTTGGTTTGCGTATTGGAGACGGTAGCGAGGACCCGTTTCCGCTGGACAAAGTTCTAATCCTAATTCTTCGATGCGTTGGTAGATTTCGTCCGTCGTGAGGTATTTGTTTCGGGGGAAACCGAGATCCCCCACCTTGAGGCGAATGAGAATTTCTGATTCCGCTTTTTCGAGCGTCGGGAAAGCTCTTTCGCCTTTTTGAGTTTTACTCTCCGTCATTGTATACTCTACATCGCCGCCGATATTGATCTTTTTCCCGCGCAGTTCCTTGATGAGAGCCTTGGCGTCTTTCCCGCCGATCTCTATCGTTTCCTTGCGGATCCTGCCTTCGGGGAAAGAGGTATAGACGTGTTCGATGTGAGCCAGTTTTTTGAAAATATTTCTGTATTCCGGCGTGACTTCTTCTCTATCGGCTCTTTCGTTAAAAACTGTGCGCACGATGGGGCCGACATATTCCTTGGTATCCTCGGTGATCTGGTCAGGAGTGTGAGCAATTTGTTTCAGCGCACACTCAAACAGTACAACCATGTCTTCCTCGGGGTTTCTGGCGTTGCGCAATTCCACGATTCTCGAATCGCGCTGGTAACCGAATCCTTCGATCGGCGCATCCATCTCGTAGAGAAAAAATAGTTCTTCTTTCGAAAGTTTCTCCCCGCGGCTTGTTTTCTTCTCGATCGCGGTG
>JAZDEB010000060.1:0-14192 GCA_043809165.1 Candidatus Liptonbacteria bacterium | reverse complement strand
AAATTCCCACCGGCCCAACCACTCCGGCCGGCACTTTTTGCGTTAGCACAATGTTCTTCAAGAGCTCATAAAATCCAAGCACGGTATTCTCAATTATGTACCAAGTGGTCTTTAAACCGCTCCAAATTGCGACATGGGGCGCTTCCCGGTTTACTCCGGCTTCTGCCAACTCTATGCCCAACGCACCTTCGTTCGGGCCGGGATTTTCCCTTAATTTAATTTTATAATCGGCGGTTTTCCCGGTTTCGTGCGCAATGCGCAAATCAATTTCCTTCCCCTGGTTAGCGTGAGCAAAATTAATAAAATCAGTGGCGGATGTGTAGCCCTCGATAATATCGCCCTCAATAACTCCGGCTGCCGCTGCCGGTGAATTGCTTTCAACTTTCGCCACTACCAGCATATGAGGAGAACCAATCATGAATACCAAAGAAAGCAGGATCCAACCGATCAATAAATTCATTGTAATTCCGGCTAAAAGTACGATGCTCCTCTGCCATGCCGGACGGAAATAAAACAATTTCTTTTTATCTTCCGCAGGCAGGTTTTCAAACGAACCGTCGTCGCTGGTAATGCGATCATTCTCTCCGGCAATTTTCACGAAACCGCCGAACGGCAGCCAGTTCAAGCTGTATTCCGTCTCCCCTTTCTTTTTTGCAGTAATCCTCGGAGGAAAACCTACGCCGAATTCTTCCACTCCCATCTTTAACTGCTTTGCCGCAAAAAAATGCCCGGCTTCGTGGCCAAGGATTAATACTCCCAATCCGATTATTACAACAATTCCAAGAAGCATATAGCTAATCTAACAGATGCATCTTATTCTGCAAGCTCGGCGAGCTTGGCATCTAAGAGCGCATCCGTACGCTTGTTCGTATCGTCAACCATTTTTTGTATTTTTTCTTTGCCCTTGAACGCCTGGTCTTCGCTTGAAGCACCCTCTTCTTCCGCAGTTTTTACTTTTTTATTGATTTCATCGCGGCGGGCGCGGATTTGGATATGGGTTTGTTCAGCCATCTTTTTTGCCATCTTTGAGAATTCTTCCCTGCGCTCGTTGGTTAGGACCGGAAGGGATGCGCGGATTAAGCTGCCGTCGCCAGAAAGAGAGAGTCCTATGTTCGCATCCTGTATGGCCTTCGTTACCGCGCCGACTATTGATTTGTCCCACACGCTGATTTCAATATCGCGCGGAGGGCGGATGGAAAGGGAGCCAACCTGCTTTACGGTCATTGGCTGCCCGTAGCACTCAAGGCGGACATTTTCTACGAGCTGCACCGACGGCCGGTTGCTGCGTACCGTCTGCAAGTCATCGTGTAATTTCTGAATAATGGCTTGGAGCGATTGCTCAAGCTCTTTAACAAATTGATCCATTGCTTTATGTACTAGATTCTAAGGCCTGTGCGAGCGCTGTCAATTGTAATTTAGGATTCAGCGCAAAACGCTGGCTTTCCCTCCGCGTTGAAGCGATCAAATGCCATATTCCGGTTTTATTTTTTATTGAAGGACATATCTGTATCATCAGCGCTTCCAGAAACTGGTCGAAGTTGAAGTTCTCGTCGTCGGTAAGCGATTTGATAATTGATTTTTTATCTGCTCTTGATGCTCCCAAGAATTTTTGCGCTTCTCCTAAAATGGACTTAAACGAATCATCAAGCGCCATTTTTACGGCCAATCCCGGGCGGCCCATTGCTTTTACGGCAACACTCGCCGCTTCTTTCTTGTTTACGCCGCGTTCTATCAAAATTTTTTCAATATTTTCTTTAGAAACCGTATCAAAATATACGGGACGCAAGCGCGATCGGAGCGTGGGCAGCAGGTCCTCCGGGTCTGTTGCAATAAAAACAATCAACGCGAACTCCGTGGGTTCTTCGGCAACCTTAAGCAATGCATTTTCTGCTTCCGTAGTAAGGGTTTCTGCGCAGTCGATTATTACCGTAAGGTATGGACTGGCAGTCGGTTTGCTGGAAAGGAACCGCCTTACTCCGCGCACTGCATCAATCCCCAACGACTGCCCGTTCTCCGGCGCGAGCACCATGCAATCCGCTAAAGGGCGGGTGGCTTCCGCAGAAAAATCCTTGTTCTCCAAATAATTGGCCAGGGAATTTACGAACGTGAATTTCCCTATGCCCTGCGCGCCATGGAACAAATACCCGTGCGCAAGTTCGCGGCTATCGGCCATCTTTATAAATTCTTTAACGAACGCTTCGTGGCCCACAAACATTTATCTTTTATTTAAGAGCGTCTGTTTATATATGTCCAAATGGTCCAGTACCAGGCCTGTACCCTTGGCAACACAGAACAAAGGATCTGCGGCAAGATATGCCGGAACTCCGAACATGCGCTCGAAGAATTCCGGTAAATGGTGGATTTGTGCACTTCCGCCGGAAAGTATTACGCCTTTGCCCATTATGTCCGCTACTAGCTCAGGGGGAGTGCTGTTGAATACGTCCTGCACCGCACTCACAATGTCCAATAATAACGGGTTCAATGCTTCGGCAATTTCGTTCGAGGTGATGGCGATGTCTTTCGGCAAACCCGTTACCAAACTGCGGCCGCGAATCTGCGAATCCATTTTATCCTTAGTAGGCAGTGCCGAACCAATCTGTATTTTTACGTTCTCCGCGGTCTGCTCGCCGATCGCCAGCCCGTATTTCTTTTTTACGTAATCTGATACCGCCTGGTCGAACTTGTTTCCGGCAACGCGCACGCTTGCCCACGAAACAATATTGCCGAGAGCGATCACCCCGACTTCGGAAGTGCCGCCGCCCATGTTAAGAATCATGTGCCCAGAGCGGGCGTTAATGGGAATTCCTGCACCAAGCGCGGCCAAAACCGGCTCACGGACAATAAACACGTTTTTTGCGCCGGCTTCCAGTGCGGCATTCTGTACGGCACGCCGTTCGGTGGGCGTAATGCCGGCAGGAACGGATATGATTACATCTGGCTTAAAAATATTATACCTGCCCACCGCTTTCGCGATGAAATATGTGAGGAGCGCTTTGGTAATATAGTAATCGGCAATCACGCCGTCTTTGAGCGGTCGGTAAGCACAAATGTCTTCCGATGTGCGCCCGATCATCTCTTTCGCCTCGGCACCAACGGCCATAACGGAATTATCTGCCTTACGCAAAGCCACAATGGTTGGTTCGTTGATTATAAAACCACGCCCCGGAACGAACACAACAGTATTTGCCGTGCCTAAATCAATTCCAATTTTTCGTGTCCACATACGGCATTAATTAAAGGCGAAAGCGTGGAATTTAGCAAGTTTGCATATGCGTTTCTAAAATAATATCATTAGCTTTCAGTATGGAACGGAGGTGACCCATGAAGATCCCTCCCGGATCCTGGGTACAGCCAATGAGCGTTCCCATGGATCCGGTAGGACACGAGGGTGAGACAATCACGACCGCCGAACCCAGGCAGGTCGGGCAAAGCTACATCCGCAGGTGCGAAGGAAGTACCGACCAGCCTGTCGTCCAGATCATTGGACACCGCGGCCGCTTTCCTGCGGACAGTTTCGTGATCGTTGGACATCAGGAACCGACTTACCTGATCCACCACGCACACGATCCCTACCCATTCGAATAGCCGCATGTTCCTCGGGAACGAATCTCAGCACGGCGGACTCTCGCGCAAATCATCGCGCAGGGTCCGCCTTCTTTTTTAATTAAAAGCCCGATTATGACTTATAAGTTACAATCGGAGAATATTTATATTATCTTTATCTTTGCGCCAAGCTTATTCAACCTATTGCACAAATCCTCATATCCGCGGTTTATGGAATAAACATTTCTTAAAGTCGAAACGCCTTTTGCCGCAAGCATGGCAATAAGGATAATAACCGCCGGACGCAGTGCCGGCGGGCAAACAACATCAGTACCTTTCAGTTCGGTCGGACCTTCAATATAAACACGGTGCGGGTCGGCCAATAATATGTTGGCACCCAGCTTGGCCAGGTCCATATAATAAATTACGCGATTTTCGTATACCCAGTCGTGTATAAGCGTAGTCCCCTTGGCCTGCGTGGCTATTGGCACGAAGAATGGAAGGTTGTCGATGTTTAACCCCGGATACGGCCTGGCATCGATCTTTTCTTCCAATGCAACCAGCTTGGACGGGAGTGTTTGGATGTCCACGAGATTTGCGTAACCGTTCGCCGATTTATATCTTTTTAATATTTTGTACCTCCATCCCATTTTTTCCAACTTCAACAATTCCAATTCCAAAAAATCAATCGGGCAGCGTTCAATTATTATTGAAGAATTAGTCGTGGCCGCAAGCGAGATGAACATCATTGATTCAATCGGGTCTTCCGACGGATAGAACGTAATAGCAGTGTCTATTTCCTTTACGCCATGCACCATAAGGGTTGTCGTGCCAATGCCTTCTATTTTTACGCCCAGTACCTCCAGAAAATGGCACATGTCCTGCACTTGATAATTCGCCGATGCGTATTTTATTACTGTTTTACCGGGAATAAGGGCTGCGGTCATGAGCGCGTTTTCGGTTACGGTGTCGCCGGATTCGTATAGAACAATCTCTGCCGGCTTCAGTTTATTTACGTGCACAATATGGATGCCGCGTTTGGTAACAATATCTACGCCCAATTTTTCAAGCGCAAAGAAGTGTGGACGCACCGTACGTTTGCCTAGTTTACATCCTCCCGGGTGCGGCAAGGTGAAATCTTGGAATTTGTGCACCAATGGCCCCATGAGCATAAGCACGCTCCTTGTTGCGGATGCGGAGGCCTCGTTCATGCGACTAAGAGCTAACTTCTTAGGCGGGATAAGTTCCAAATCATTATCCGGAAGCCAGGTTGCAGTTACGCCAATGCTTTGCAGCACTTCTATTATGCGATCCACTTCAGCAATGCGTGGCATGTGTTTTAGCGTAGTTTTATTGCGATTCAAAAGCGATGCACAAAGTAACGCCACCGCAGAATTCTTGGCAATTTTAGTAGCGATCGTGCCGTTTAACTTATGTCCGCCTTCGATCTGGAAGCTCATCGTGCGCGAATCAGCAACTTTAACAATTTCGCGGTTTAACGCACCGCTTATTTTAGCGAGCATTTCAGTCGTGAAATTTTGCTCTCCGGCTTCCATGCGGGCCACGGCGCTTTGGCTGGTTTTGAGCGCTTCCGCCAGCTCCTTTTGGGTAATCCCGCGAGTTTCTCTTAGGCGCAAAATAAAAGCACCTATTTCGCGCTGCTGGTTAACCTGCAAATCGGTATATTTAGCCATGCCAGAATTATATCATATGTGATATATGTGTAGCAAACGCCCACCGCCCAGGATCATCTGGCCAGCTTGTCGGCTATAAAACCTTTAAGGTCATCCACTGCAATACGTTCCTGGGTCGCGGTGTCCCTGTCGCGCACGGTTACCGTTCCGCTATCAAGCGTGTCGAAATCAACCGTAATACAATACGGAGTCCCGATTTCATCTTGCGAGTAATACCTTTTGCCGATGTTTCCACGGTCATCCCACGCTATGGAATGGTTGCGGCGAAGGGAATCGTATATCTCGCGCGCTTTCTCTACTAACTGCGGCTTATTGGCCAATAGAGGGAACACTGCCGCCTTGTATGGCGCCAGGGCCGGTTTAAGTTTAAGGTACGCACGCTTCTCTTCTTCACGATATGCGGAAAGCAAAACCATGAGCATTGAGCGGTTTAATCCCCAGGTCGGTTCAATCACGTGCGGCAGCAATTCTTCATTTGTCTGCGGGTCGCGGTATTTAAGGTTCAATCCGGAAGCGGTTTCGTGGTTGCGCAAATCGAAGTCGGTGCGGTACGCCAAACCGTAAAGCTCTTTCTGTCCGAACGGATATTCGAATTCAAAATCCATAGTGCGCTTGGAGTAGTGCGCCCGTTCGCTTTCCGAAATTTCCACTTCATGCACTTTGGACATATCTCCACCGATCTCTTCAATCCAATTGCGCATTTCAACGCGCCAATACTCGAACCATTTCTCCCATTCTTCCGGGCGGATAAAATACTCTATTTCCATTTGCTCGAACTCGCGTGTGCGAAAAATAAAGTTGCCCGGCGTAATCTCGTTCCTGAACGCCTTCCCTATCTGCGCAATACCAAAGGGTATTTGTTTGCGGCTCGTATCTAAAACATTCTTAAAGTCAACAAACATCGCCTGGGCTGTTTCCGGGCGCAGGTACGTTAAGTTCGCGGAATCCTGGGAGATGCCGAAGTAAGTGACCATCATGGTATTGAACGGGCGCGCGTCGGTCCATTCCTTGGCTCCGCATACCGGACAGGGTGTTTTCACATTCAATACCTCGCCCATTTCCTTGTAGACCGTTTTTAGCTTGCTTTCCGCTTCGAGCGGATCTTTTTCTCCGCGTTCGCGTATCAGGTCTTTCATTTGTACGCTAAAACGCTCAATGTCTGCCATACTCAAATAATGATCAACTCTTATGCGGTTATGGCACTTGCGGCATTCGCTAAGTAAATCCGAAAAGTTTTTAACGTGCCCGGACGCCTCCCAAACCTTCGGGTTCATGATTATGGCGGCGTCCAGGCCAACCATGTCGTCGCGGCTTGTTACAAACCGCTTCCACCACAAATCGCGTATGTTGTTTTTTAATTCAACTCCCAACGGGCCGTAATCCCAGGCATTTGCCAAACCGCCGTAAATTTCCGATCCGGGGAATATGAACCCGCGGCGCTTAGACAAGCTGACTATTTTATCCATCAGGTCTCCATTATTTGTCATTAAAATATTTTATTTTTTGTTTATTTCTTTTTTATTGCTGCACGCGGCGGTCGCTTTCCGTAATAGAAGTATCGTCTGTGAGGTCTGTGGTAACCGGCGGAGAGGTTTCCGTAAAATGCATGCCAGTCCAATCATCGTCTGCCTCAAGAGTTGTTTTACCAAGAAGCGTTACCGACCTGCTGACCTGGTTTAACCCTGGTGTCTGCTCTATTTGGAATATTGCCTCGATTGGAGCCGAAATTACACCTTGTGTTGCAGGCATAGAACCAACATTCCATGTAATATCGCCGGAAGACGGGTTATATACCGGCTTTACGGCGGCGGTTGAGCTTAACATGGATACAACTTTAGCCCCCGACTGTAAAGAGGCACTTACTACCGTATTCGAAATATTGGTCGCATAATTCGTAATGATCCAGTGCACCGTGTATTGGGTTGTTTGATTAACTCGAGGCGGATACGGTCCATTGTTTACCACACCTGCCGCTGCATCGCGGTACAACGCCTTCGTTTTGAGGGCGACTTCTCCAGCCACGCGCATCTCCGAAGAGCCGTAAGAAACAGTTTTCATGCCGCTGCTTCCAGCGGGGACGGTCGGTGATTCCGCCGTTGTCTTTACTGACAGCGAATAATTCTTATCCCCCAGCCTGGCAATCGGGAATTGCGATCTGGTTTTAACGGAAAAATGCACGGATCCGCCGCTGCCTGGTGCAACCAAAGCTAACGCAGGAACATTTGCAGCGTTCCAGCCAATTGTATTGGCTACAGAATTTAATGAACCCTCGGATGTTACTGTGGCTATGTCGAAAAGCTCACCGTTTAGATCGGCGGAGATTGTTATATTCTGCAGCGATATTGTTGAATTATTCTTATACGTAATAACGTAATTCAATGTCTGGTTCAACTGAGCATAATCTTCCTTGTCCGGCTGCACGGAAACGGAGAGCAAAGATTGGGCGATTGAAACGCTTACGGTTTCTGAACTTACTGGATAATCGTGCCCTGATGCGGTAGCTACAAGGTTCGCGACAAAATCCGCCACGGAATTAGCCGCTCCGGCCATTGTCCCGGTGATGGTAAATTTTTTTTCGGAATCGCGGGGAAATCCTCTTATCCGCCATTCATTATTGCCCAAGTCCGGGCCCGGGTCGCTATTGGTGAATTGGAAATTTGGCGGATAAGAAACTTTAAGGCGCAGGTTCGAATAATCCTTGGTGCTGTTATTCCTGAAAGAAACTACAACCGAAAAAGGGTTGCCGGCCGTTATTTTTTGCGGCGCGGCGAACGTAAAAGGTATCGCCGAACAGCCGATAAGCACGTCCGCCGTTTTCGAAGTGGTGTAACGGCTGCGGTCACTGCTGTTTCCGCTAATCCCATATTCAACCGTAGCCGTAAGCTGTTTTGTTGATTGAGCATCTTTGGTGGCGATGAGCGTAAAATCCAGCTTTGCGCCCGCTCCGGGATCCAAATCACCAAGCGAGCCGGACGTAATGCGGTTTGACTTGTCGCTACCAACGATTGCTATGCCATCTGGGACAGCGAGCGACGCGGTTGCGCCTGCTAATTTCTTTTCAGATGAATTAGTAAATTGCACGCTTGCAGTAAACGGCTCACCCAAACGCACTTCGTCTGGCAGGTTCAGTGCAAGCATCGTGCTAGCCGCTCCGGAGTGCAGAAAAAAATAGTACCAGCTGCCAAGCGCGATTAGTGCCAGGAACACCACGGTTCCTACCAATATTTTGGTCATGCGATTTATAGACATAATACCTCACTTTTACGGGCTTTGGAAGAATGAAGTGGACAATAAAATTCTTGCGTCGGGATGTAGAATATTTCCGGTTTTAAGCTGCAATGGGTGCATGAGGCATGTGTCGGGTCCCAGCCAAGGATTTTGAGGACTTCCACCCAGGAAAAGTCTTTTTTGCTGACTATTTCCCACAACCGCTCATCCGGTTCGGCTTCAGGTATAAGTTTGTTCAATAAATAAAGTTTTGAGGCCGGCGCGGGAACAGTGCCTTTTTTAGCGAATCTACAATGCGCAAACCATGTCGCTCTACTAAACGTATAGCCGATACATAGCCGGGCTGTAAATGGCCGTTTAATTTAGAGGTGATTTTTCTAGTGCTGGTGCCGGCGGCTGCGATTTTGCCGTATTGTTTGGTCAGCAAAAAAAACCTACCGTCCAGCTCGCGACGAGCCGGCAGTACATCAAGAATGATCGCGTCTAGAACGTAGTCCTGCATATACGATACAAGATACCACACTTATTTTGTCTTGAATTCATACACACCTTCCCAATTCTCTGGTGGTTCTTCTTTGAAGTGCCTGGCACGTTCCAATAATACTTTTGTCGGGCCATCGTCGGCTTGTTCCAAAATTTTTTCCGCAGCCGCAATGCACGCATCCCAATCACCTTTATAATATGCGGCAAGCGTGCTTGCGAACTTGTCTTTTATTTTTTTAACAATTTCTATTTTGCCGTTCTCGACAATTTCGAAAATAGTAACCGGCAGTTTTTTGCCTTTTACCCGGATGCGGTCTATTTCACGCCAAACAATGCCACGACGCACCAGTTCTTCCGGAGAGACCAGAGCCATTGTATATTCGCTGGTAATAATGTGTACGATATATGTTTTGGTTTGCCCTTCCAGGCGCGAAGCCAGGTTCACCGTATCTCCCATTACAGTGTAATCAAAGCGCTGTTCGGAACCCATATTGCCGGCAACCACTCTTCCGGAATTAAAACCGATGCCGATATCTATCGGTGGATCGCCGCGCTCCGCGCTTTCTTTGTTAAACTTATGCAATTCGTCAATCATCACGAGTGATGCTTCCATTGCATCCAGCACGTGATTCGGGTTGCTCAGCGGCGCACCCCAAAAGACCATAATTGCATCGCCAATATACTTATCTACCACTCCGCGGCGCTCGAGTGCGATGTCCGTCATGCGCGTGAGATAGCGGTTCAGAAAATGCGTAAGCTGTATCGGGGTAAGTTTTTCCGATAGCGTTGTAAATCCGCGCACGTCCGAGAAAAATACCGTGGCTTCTTTTTCTTCCCCACCCAGTTTTACTTTTGAAACATCACTCAATATTTCTTCAAGAACATCTTTGGACACGTATTTAGAAAAAACATTGCGCATGGAACGGCGGTCCCGTTCCATTACGAAATACCTATAAGCAAATGCGGCGGCCAGTCCCAAAATCCATGCCAGGTTTACGTGCAATATGTTCCCGACGATTCCCCGCTCGAAAAGTATGATCACTGCCGGGATATAAATTAAGCCTATTATTATTGTGGCAAGGAACGCGTAACGCAAGCGCTTTATCAGCAAGAACAGGATACTTGGCAGCAGAGCCGCCAAAAATACCCATAAGCCCACCCGGGTTTTAGGCATTTGCATCAACTCTCTGCCGGAACGGAGCATTTCCACCACCTGTGCCTGGATTTCCACTCCGCTCATCGGCACTCCATTCGAAACCGGCGTTAATTGCTCGTCGTGCAAATCGGAAACCGTTGCGCCGATCAAAACGTACTTGCCGGAGAATTGTGCTTGTGTTCCAGTATTCGTAAGGGCATCTGCGAACGATACGCGAGAAATAGTCTTCGGCGGGCCGAGATATGCAATGCGTTTTATGTAGTGATCATCCTTAATTCCGGAAATCACTTCCGAAAAAGACGGGACTGTGTTTCCGGTACGCACATCTTTAATGTTAAGCGGCACATAGCGCACCACTCCGTCCGGATCAGTGATGAGGTTCACGTGCGCCTTGCTGATTTCCGGATTTTGTACGTTGAATAATGTGCGCGGCTCTATGAATTTTCCCGCCTGCGGAATTCCCGATGCGGACATCTCTAATGGGTCAGCCTCTATTGGCATGACTACAGGCACCTTGCTTGTTTGCAGAGCGTCCGCCAACTTTTGGTCATCGTCTTCGCCATAGCGCGACGGCTCGGAAAACACAACGTCTATCCCGATTGCTTTAGGCGGAGTTGATAAATTATTTAACTTCGATATGAGATCTGCATATACTCCCCGCCTCCACGGCCATTGTCCGATTTTCTGCAAACTATCATTATCTATCGCCACGATTATCACATTGTCGCTCGGCGCTTTCGGCGAAAAAAGGATGTCCTCAAGAAAATGTTCCGGGCCGCTGAAAAGCCCCAGCCAAAAAATGCCTAATGCGATGCACGCAGCTCCCATGCCCGGCAGAAGTGCGGAATAGCGCTTCATTTTGTTTTGATTAATTCTTGATGCGCCACTTAGCCCTGCGGTGTAACAGTTGGGTCCACTGGAATTACGTTAGGGACTACTTTAAAAATCGGCGTCTTACCCAATAGCGCGTCGCCGGATGGAGTTATGAACGTGGCCACCACTGCGCCGGAGGACTCGCCCATTTCGGCAACGCTTGGATCAAGCTTGGCGGCAAACGTACCCGGGGCGGACATGCTGCCGATTAATCCCAATACTTTCCATTGCGCCCTTGCGGTTACATCGCGCATGGTGCCATCGGATAACTTCAGGATCGCCTGCAATGTTACATTGGTCCCCTCGTTAACCGGTGCGGTCAAATCGGTTTTCGTATTTATCTCCATCGAAACCGGTTTCGGCAGTTGAATTATCGTTGATGAATTATTTAACTGCGTTGTAGTTGCGGTTTGGTTGGTCGTACTTTGGTTCTGCAATATTTGGTTCTGCAGGAACTCATAAATTTTTGCTGAAGTTGGGCTCAATGTCCCGTCCTGGATATCTTTCAAAATTCCTTCGCGTACCGCTTCTTTTACCTGCGTGCGTATTTCTTTCCTTAGCTCGACTTTATTCAATCCCTGGTCTTCCAATTTGCGCACCAGGTTGTTTACGTAATAATCCTGGCGTTCATTCCTCAACGCCCAATCGTCTTTCATGATTTGCAAAACGTTCGTGGCTACTAGCTTGGTTTTGCCAGCGGCAATATTGCTAAGCGCCGCATTCTTTATTTGCACATACTTACCCTGGTCTATGCCCACTGCTTCTCCGATAAGCGGATTTTTCGTAGAAGGGTCTTTCGGTTGGATTGTAACCTGGTGCTCCGAACCGATGAATGTACTGCTCGCATTGTCGCTCCGCGAATCGAAAGCTGTGCCGCGCACCGTTGCTACCGCGTTCGAAGTTTCAACCTGCCAGGAAGAATCCGGCGTGGCCAGTTGCACCACCTTGGACCAGATGCGGCCGAGCGAAAGGAATATGCTCACATTCGATTTTCCGGAATTGCAATCGTAATCGGATGTCTTGAGTGTGAAGGTACTGCCACCAGCCACACGGGCCAGCGACCCGTCCGGCATGTGTATTACCGCCTCGCCATTGTCCGAAATTTGTATTTCCGCCGGCGGCGTAAGCGTATCGTTGTCGTTTAATTCTTTTTTACCTCCGCTTGAATCGACTAAATATGCCGAAGGATTGATTATCTCGATTTGAGGCAAACTCGATGTGCACTTACTACTATCTTCATTTCCGGTAACAACATCGTTCTGGTTGGCACGCTTCATGGCCCTTATTCCGAACAAGGCCACCGCACACAGCACTATAATCACTAAAACAATAAGGATTGTTCGCTTTGACATGATATTTATATTACCACACTCGCCTAAAGTCATAAGCGCCAGCTTAAGAGCTTAGGTGAGCGGGCGGGAGCTGCAAATTGCCCGCCCGTATATCTAGCTTGCGAACCAGTCGTGACCATGGTCAGCGAGGGAAAATACGAACCTCGCCGCGGTAGACCCCCGTCGCTCCTTCGCGGTGCAGTTTCTCCACAGTGAAAGGCGGCAAAACATCCAGGATCGCCGCTGCTTCCTCCACTGCGAGTACATCGTTCTTCGCCACGAACTCGCATGGCTTCGGGTCCGTTCGGAACATGGTCCCCTCTGCCCATTCAATGCGGTAGTGAGCCATAGGACCTCCTGCTGGTGCCAAGCTACCAGAAAATTCAGCCCGTGGCAATTTTATCGATTGCCTGCAAAATGTTCGCATCTCTAATTTTTGTGCGAAAGATTATTAACCGAGCTCCTTAACCAGCCGCTCTATATCGTCGAAAAGTCCTACAAACTTGTTATAGGTTGCTTCGTCTCGTGCGGCTTCTGCTTCATAATAGGCCATCTGCTTGGCGTCTTCTAGTTCGGCGCGGGCTTCTTCGATTAAACCTGCCTCGCGATACACATCGGCAACATCACACAATAATCCTATTTCCCCCTCCCTGCCCTTTGAGGCGCTTCTCGCTTCCTTCTCTTTCGGTTCGCGCCAGCGGATGGCGATATCCCGCGTTTCCGGGTCTTCCATTCCCTTGGTGCGTAAAAGCTCGATGAGGCGGTTGCGCAATTCCTGGTTTTCCGGTGATGGTAGTTTTTCGGTCATTAGAGTTGATGCGAAGCTTATTTCTTTTCCCCAATCACCATAAAGTGCAAGCTTGTATCTGCGATACTGGGATGGAGCGGGTCTTTAATTAGACGATGCCATTCAACTTTCGGATTTGCCAAATAAAAAATTTTTGTAAGTTTTATGCTTTTGGCAAAATTCATTGGCGTGTGGTGGAAAAATATTATAATTTTTTTAGCACGATCGTAAACCATTCTTGCCCTCTAAGGTTGAATATAAATGTTGTGCGCAGGGCAGGATTCGAACCTGCGTAGCCACTGGGGCGCGGGTTTTACAGACCCGTTCGATTGACCGCTCCGACACCTGCGCTTTCGTTAAGATTATACATTTTATCTCTAATTAAGCAATATTAAGCAGCTTTTCGGTGTCTTCATCTATCCACTTAAGCAATACCCTAAAACCATATGTAAAATTTATCTGTTCTCTTACGGCAAGAATTTTTGTTCCTGCGCCGGCGCCTTCTCCCCTAGTTCCGCTGCATTCTCAATATCCTTAAAATCAATCTTCGGGCGTTCCTTGTTCTGGTCCGAAACGCGCTTCAGGTGGTTGGTAAGGAAATTATCAAATTTCAATAAAGAAATTTTAAAGCGCCGCAATATTTTTTCTAAAAACCGGCTAAGCGCCACATCAATTTTATGCGGTACGTCGCTCAAAATAAACCGCGACACTGCGCCGTGTGGTCCGGCTTCGCCGCGTCCATCTTCGCCTTCTTCGCCGCGGACGCGCGGCAAGGACCTCGCAATCAGAACCAAAAGCACGCCTAGTGAAAGTATCGCGCAATAGGTGAAAATGAATTGAAGCATGTGCGCGGAAAGATGAAGCCGACAGATAAAATGGCTTTAAAGCTCAATGCGGTACAAGGCGTTTACCCGGACGTTTTCGCCCACGCGGGCAATTACGTCCCTTACTAAATCGTTAACTGTTTTTGAATCATCGCGGATATACGGCTGAGCCAAAAATTCTTCAACGTTTGCAGCCGACATGGCAGCAAGCTGCATTACTAATTCCTGCGCCAGGTTTTTAAACGGCTCGGAACGCACCACGAAATCCGTTTC
>JAZDEB010000059.1:0-7300 GCA_043809165.1 Candidatus Liptonbacteria bacterium | reverse complement strand
CTTCCGCGCCGCCTGGCGGTGTGTGTACGAACAGCGAGGTGGTCGTGGCGGGCGTGACCTTCACGCTTACCACTCTCAGCGGCCGTTCCGTATGCGTGCCGGTTGCGGTAACCGCACCCGGTCGCGTCCACGCGACTGGCCTGCCCGAGATGCTCGACCTCGACCGGTCGTTCCCCATCGAGAGCAAGGAAGTCTCGCTCTCGCTGTGGGACCCGCCGGCTGGCAAGGACACGGAGTACGTCCACAAGCTGGTGTTCACCGACTCTACGGTGGGCAGCACTGGTGGAGATACGCCTCTGCTCAATCCCATGGGCGGATGGGGCTACGCCCTCATTCCGCGTACGGGGTACAACCTCGCCGAGACGGATCCGGTCCTTCACCAGACTGCCGACTACCTCGCGGAGAACGGCTTCAGCGTGGCGGTGTCCGACAACGGCACTGCCATTTCTGGCACCATCCCGGTGTGGATCGACGAGGATGCGGCAGCGGCGTATGAGGCTGGTGGTGGCGGAGTGGCGTACGTCATGCTGAATGTTTCCGGCGAGATCTACGAGGTAACCATCAAGGTCTACTCCAAGCGTAACCCTCAGCTGGTTGCCCACGAGGTCGGACACGCACTTGGCCTCCACCATTCCAACTCGCCGGAGGACATGATGTTCCACGGATCCGTCGCAGAAGGTCCAAGCGCTGACATCTGGCGTTACACCCCCGCCGAGCTGGACACGCTCCACAAGATGCGTGCCTGGCCCACCCGCACTACCTGGCCCGGCATCTGGCCTTCCGTTGTGTCCAAGTCGCGGCACAACAGCATCAAGATCTTCCTGGACTAGCAACCAACTGCTTGTCCGACACCCCGGTTTTTATATAGCCGCAAGCTGTACGAGAACCGGGGCTTTCTCTTTTTTATTATGTTGTAAATGGTATAATATTTGCATGAGAATAAAACATCTTTCAATCCTTCTTATAGGATTGGTATTAATAGGTGGCTATTTGTATAGTCCATCGGGAATAAAAACGGCGCGCGCAGAAGTTCTAACATGTAATATCGGCACTATAACAAAAGATGGTCTTAGGGTAACTTTCCCATATAGCATTACATTGGCTCCGGGAAGCGGTTCCATTGAAGCTGATATTGATTTTGGCGACGACGAATGGGATCATCTTGAAGGCGGAAGTGCGACCCTTGCTCACACATATGCCAGCGATGGTACATATACTATTGGGTTGACATGCTATGGTGGGCCATTGAGTAGTCCCGTTTATACTTCCAAGCAAGTTACGGTTTCTGGAGGAAGTCTAGGGTTTTATTATACGTGCAACTCTTCGGAAGCGTGTGTTCGAAAAACATGTTCTGGCACCTGCCCTCCTAATGATTGTGCGATTAGCGCTGACTGTGCCGTTCCGCCTGGCACCCCGCGTCACAAGGCCTGCGTCAGCAGTACCTGTTCGTGGGTGGATGGCGAGGGAACAAATGACTGTTCGTCCATCGGTGAAAGTTGCGGCGGCAGCGGGACCGCAACCCACAATATTTGCGGCGCGGATTTCACCTGCAAACAGGTGAGCGGCGGCGGAGCGAACCAATGCGGCAACGCCGACGATTGCCTTACCCCGGTTAAAGTAGTTGTGAACTCCAATTACGAAGGGCTTTCTTGGAAACTTACCGATTGCCCGTCGTTCGGCGATAACTCGAACGGCACGACGGGGGATTGCGATAAGACATATAAAGGGAGTAGGACAATTTCCGACTTGCAGGGTCCCGGCCCGTTTACTCTGAAGCCGACAGTGGTTCCCGGATACCGGTTGGTGATTAACGGTGTTTCCAGGAGCAGCGACACCTTGACCGTACCGAGCACGCCAAAAACCACGCAGACCCTGCTGTGGAATGTTGAACTGGTGAAGGATTGCGATGTTACTCTCACCACGAATACATCTACTTCTACTCCGGGGAGCAGCGTGCAGGCATATTGGAAAAACAATAAAGATGTTTCATATCCCGGAGATTGGATTGCCGTCGTGCCTGCCGGCAGTGCCTGGGGGCAGGGATACCCATGGAGCTGGTGGAACGGCACGACGGGTGCAATGCTCACCGAAGCCGCTCCGCTTAACGGTGGCCTCAGTTTGGCCATGCCCGGCGGCACCCCCAAGATTGAATTTGTATATTATGCCGAAGGTGGATACGCCGAGTGCGGCAGAAGCGCGCCGGTAACATTAGTCCCGAATACTACAAATTATGTAACAATGGGTTGCCGTGCGAACGATGGCGTTTGGTCTTCCGGGCCGTGTTCAATACCTTACGGCCAGATGGCCAAAGTGCACTGGGCCGCTCCGAACGCTTTGAGTTGCGCCATTAATATTCCGTGGGTCAGCAGCGAATCGTCCGGCCAGGCTGATGTTGGCCCGATTACACAATCGCAAACATATACTGCCACCTGCAGCTGGCCGGTGGGCAAAGCGCCTCTTGGAATTTCCAAGGCGGAAGCGCAAAGCGGTGTTGTAACTGCAAGCGTAACGTTAGTGCCGAGCGGGGACAGCAATACTCCATTCGTAAACTTAATGTGCAGCGACGGTCAGAGTTCATACCAATCCGGAGTGTGCCAGATTCGCACCGGGAACAATGCGATGCTCAAGTGGACGTCGGGAAACGTAAGTAACTGCAAAGCAAAAGCTCTGCCCGGTTTAGGTGGATGGTCCGGATTCAAGCCAGATGGCGGTGTTGATGGAGTAACTGAAAGTGTTGGTCCTTTAAATAAGGAGACCACGGCAATTATTACTTGCAGAACAGGGAACGGCGTGGGTCCGGGTGGCGATGAGATAGAAAGCAGCGTACGCTTGGTGCCGGTACATAACACTTGCATTAACTCATCCTGTGTGCCGGTGCCTGGAGAGGGACTTAGCCAATGCTCCGATGGTGTAAGCTGCACCGGAGGGACGGAGTGCACGTTCGCGGCCACGCCGGACAGGATAGTAATCCCGCCCGTGCGCCAGTCCACGCTCACTTGGAATTGTCAAAATGTACACGACTGCTCGATTACCCCGACCGTGGGAATCGTAAACATCAGCGGTACGGCGAGGGTTTATCCGCAAGCTACCACCAATTATCATTTGTCCTGCACGGATATTGATTCCGGCGCGCCGGTGGAACGCGACGCGACAATCCGAATCTTCAGGTTCGACGGCGGCGCATTAAGGGAAATATTGCCGAGATTGTTTCCGCAGCAGTAGGGAAACGGCGTGTGCAATCGGCAGAGATAAAGTTAGTTGAATCATTAGTAGTATAAAAGCTGTAGTGCCAGCGGGATTCGAACCCGCGATTTCCTGGATGAAAACCAGGCGTCCTGGACCAGACTAGACGATGGCACCAGCCACTCGTGAGGATACATAAGTCGCAGTTTTTTTACAAGACATATAGGTAAGGTTTGTTGCCAGTTTTTGTTGTCCGCGTGCGTATGCTACGGGCTGAGAACTGGCAAACTCGGGTTTACGGCGACTTGGGAACAACAATCTTCGCACAGAACCTTAGTCGCGGACATCGCGTCCATCGAGGACGCTTTCGATTCCCAAAATCGGGAGGATGCCCTCATGTGCATCGCCGTTTTTCCTTGGGTCACCATGAGGTGGGCGTGCAGCAAACAACTTCCCGCATTCTGGGCACCTGTAAACGTCGAGGGACGGAAAACACTGTAGGGGCGTCGGTCTATCCCCCTTCAAGTACGCCCGGCAATTTGGGCACGTCATAGTGCGACCCTCCTCATGTGCCGCGCCGTGGCAGGTATTCGTGTTCTGTTACGACACCAGCTAAAGATTAAAAAAATATTGAATATATTGCAAATCGCGCCTTAATACTATGTTCTTAATGATGCGTAAAAAGATCGCGGTTGCCGCCTTTAGATAAGATTGGTATAGTGCGGATGCCATGATGCGTTTTTTCGAAATCATTCCCGGCGCCCTGGCCTGGGCCACCCTGATCGGCATGGTTGTTTTTTCGTGGAAATTTCCGGCAGAAGTGAGCGTGTTCATTATTTTATTCGATATTTATTGGCTGTTGAAAACCGTATACCTCTCTTTCCATCTGCGTTCCACCTATAACGCAATGAAAGAGAACATGAAAGTTAAGTGGCTCGATAAGCTAAAATCCGAAACTGGTATGCCGCAGGAAAAAACGCTCATCATCGACCCAAAATTCTCGCACGTAAACCATATAGACCAACCGACCCTCCGTTGGGAAGAAATCTGGCACCTTGTAATTTTCCCGATGCACAACGAGCCATACGAAGTAGTGCGCGAAAGTTTTTTGCGTCTCACCCATGCCAACTACCCCAAAGACAAAGTGCTTGTGGTGATCTCGGTGGAAGAGAGCGGGGGAACGGATGCGGTTTTAACTTCAGAAAAAATTTATGAGGAATTTAGAAATTCGTTCAGCGGGTTCCTGAGGACGACTCATCCCGCAGGATCGCTGGGCGAATTGCCGGGAAAGGGTTCGAATGAGGCCTGGGCCGCCCGCCGCGCCAGAGAAGAACTTATTGACCCGCGTAAAATCGCCTACGATAAAATTCTTGTTTCGGTGTTCGACGTGGACACGCAAGTGTTCCCGGAATATTTGGGCCGGCTTACTCACGCGTTCATTCACGCCCCGAACCGTCTGCGTGCGGTTTACCAGCCCATTCCGCTTTTTATAAACAACATTTTCGAAGCGCCGGCACTGGCGCGCATAGTGTCTTTCTCTTCGAGCTTCTGGCAAATGATGCAGCAGGCCCGGCCGGAGCGGCTGACTACTTTTTCTTCGCAATCGTTGCCGTTTAAGGTGCTAATAGATATCGGCTACTGGAACGTGGATGTGGTTTCCGAGGACTCGCGCATTTTCTGGCAGGGATATCTGCAGTACCACGGCGATTTCCATGTAGTACCACTGGCGTACCCGGTTTCGATGGACGCGAACGTCGCCCATACCTGGTGGCAAACTTTAAAAAATATTTATAAGCAGCAACGCCGCTGGGGCTGGGGAGCGGAAAATATCCCGTACATGCTCGCTGGCTTCCGCACCGACCCGAAAATCCCGCGCGGCAAAAAGTGGTACTGGTCGTTCAATGTAATAGAAGGATTCCATTCCTGGGCGACCAATGCCTTAATGATTTTCGCCCTGGGCTGGCTGCCGGTGATGCTAGGCGGGCATGTGTTTAACGAAACTCTGCTTTCGTACAATCTGCCGCGGTTAACCAGGTTAATCGTAAACATTTCCATGCTCGGTATTTCCACCACTGCGGTATTGGCGATACTTCTTTTGCCGCCCAAGCCGGAGAAATTCAATTCGTGGCACTATTTTTTGTATTTCATACAGTGGGCGCTGATCCCGGTAACGTTAATAGCGTTCGGTGCATTCCCCGGACTCGAAGCGCAGACGCGGCTCATGCTCGGCGGCAAGGCCCGGCTGGGCTTTTGGGTAACACCGAAGGGCAGGTATGCAAAAGGGGAGGCGGTAAAGAAGGGGGCGGTGGTTTAGCCGCGCAAATACTGATTCTTTATCATTTCTTTATCGTTTCTTCGGCTCGGCTTTATCGGCCATTTGTTAGAATCGCGGCATGAAATTAACACATGCTCAAAAATTATTGTTTGTATTCGTGGGCGGGGCGCTTGTTCTTTTGATTGCGTTCGTTGCGTACAGGGCGGGACATAGCCGTGAATTATTAAAAGACGTTGCGGATAACATATCCCGGGATATAGAAACCGCGTGGGAAGAGCGGGCAAAAGACACCATTGGCGGCGGAACGCCGCAGGAGACGCTTAATAATTTTATCGCCGCACTCGAAGAAAATAATATAGATCACGCCGCTGAATATTTTGTATTGGAAAAGCGCGCCGAAAAACAAAAATGGCTTTCAGAATTTTCTCCGGAGGTGCGCAGCGCGCTTATCGCCGCACTCCGCTCCGCAAAGGAGCAGGACAGCAATCAAGAAAAAAATTATTCGCTGGATGGCAATGAATATGTAATCCATCTCCCTTTGTATATTGATTTTATCCGCTATCCCTCGGGCGCCTGGAAAATAGTCGAAATATAAAAATAAAAAAATAAATAAGGATATGCCCCTTACCCTTAGTTTTGTGCGCCCAATTTTATACTCCTGCCTGGCTGCCGCAGTTTCTTTCACATGCATCAATGGGTCAATTAATCATGTATTCGCTTTCGACGGCAGGCCGACGCACGCAATACTCACGGATTTGATAATAGACAAATACAACGAAGCAAACCCAGAGCATCCGTTTTCCGGCGAGGAGAAAAAATGGGTTTCGGAAGGAAGCGCAGAAGAAGATACTGCCCCGCGCTTCATAAACCATTTTTATGATCCTATAAACGGTGCCGGCTGGAGCGGGGATAATACAGGAATTTTTTCTTCGTCCACGGTCGCGGCCTTGGCGCGGCTTTTTGCATCTTCCGCAAAACCGGTTTCATCCATTGATTGGCTGCACAACCAGGCACTCCAATCAGCGTACCAGTATTTTGGCGGTAACCAAACCTGGGAAAAGGGACTGCATAGTTTTTACGCCGGAGAAAGAGAAGAGGCATTTCGCACTCTTGGACACGCCTTACACCTGCTCGAAGATTTGGCTGTGCCGGAACATGCGCGCGACGATACACACATAAATTCATTGGCGTTTTTAATGTCCGGCGCCGGTTCGCCGTACGAAAAATATGCCGGTGCGTGGACCAATGAAAGTATAAAAACCACTATTTTAAATACTGGATTGAATAAAACGGAATCGATTGTTTCCGCAGACGGCATCCCGCCGGAGACGCAATCACCGGATGATTATTTCCGCGCATTGTCCGGATATGCCAACAAATATTTTTATTCTGAAGAGACGGTTTCCGGATCTAAATATGCAGCACCGAATATAATCCGCGATAACGGTGAACTTGCGTATGGCAAGGATGAATCCGGCAAAGAAATGCCGATAGCGAACGTTGAATTTGCTTTCAAAAACGGCACTCTCGAAAAAAATTATCTGTTGGTTTCGAACCAGGATTTCGTGCCGATATTCAATGCATATGCGTCGCATATAGTCCCGCGCATTATCGCGTATGGCGCGCGGGTTACGGAGTTATTTTTAAAGAAAGGAGCAGAAGAGGATGCCGGGAATGTTTTTTCCGGGAACGTCCCTAAAATTACTTCCGTACTAGGATTTTTATTGAACCCTAAAGACACCATTGCGGGGATTGCGGGATCTGTTGGCGACAGCTTGCATTCGTTGTTCGGATCAATCGCCGGAATTATCGGGATTAGCAATGAATCAAATTATGGCGAGC
>JAZDEB010000058.1:0-2302 GCA_043809165.1 Candidatus Liptonbacteria bacterium | reverse complement strand
GTGGGGGGTGGGTGATACGGAATCAGACGTTTCATTCTTGAAAATGGTGGAGCGCCCGATTTGTTTTAATCCGAATAAGGAACTGTACGCCAAGGCCAAAAAACGCGGCTGGCGCGTTGTGGTCGAGCGCAAAGACGTGGTTTACGAATTCGCGCCGCGCACATTTCTTCAAAAAACATTCAATTATTTATGAAACGAATATTTATAGCTCTACTGGTAGGGGAAGGGTTGCAGGATGAGGCGTGGCGTTTTGCCCGCGACCATGAAAATCTGACGGTACGCTGGCTTGCGCCGGAGAACCTGCATATTACATTAGTGCCTCCCTGGGAAGCGGAAGAGGATGAGATTGAAGCCATCCAGCCGAAGCTGGAATCGACAACTGGAAAATATGGGGAATACGTACTGTCTTTTAAGTCGGTGTCATTCGGTCCGGATCCGCACAATCCTCGGTTAATTTGGGCGGAGGGTTCTGCCGATCCTGAACTTGCACCGCTCATTTCAAGCCTTAACCATGTACTCAAAAAGCCATCCGAACACGGACCGTTCCGTTTGCATTTAACGCTTGCACGCTTCCGCCCGGAAGATTTTTCCAAATTTCCCGTCCGCAATCTTAATAAAACGGTCGCGTGGGAGGATGCAGTATCGTCGCTTGTGCTAATGGAGTCGCGTTCAAATCCTGGCGGGGCAGAATACGAAGTTTTGCAGGAAGTTGCGCTATAGTGATATTGTTTTGTGGGCATGAATAAACATATGACGGAAAAGCAGCTAAAAGAGCGTAAATTAAAGTTCAAAAAAGTATCAAGGATTTTATCTAAGCTTTTTCCGCGCGCCAAAATTGCCCTGAATTATAAAAACAATTGGGAATTGTTGGTTGCCGTGCAGCTTTCGGCCCAATGTACGGACAAAAAAGTGAATGAAGTTACTGCCAAATTATTCAAAAAATACCGCAAACTGGATGATTACATGCGCGCCAACCAGCACGAATTCGAAAAGGATATTTACGAAACCGGATTTTACAGGAATAAGGCGCGGAACATATTGAAGGCCGCCAAAGTTATTAAGGAGCAATATGGCGGAAAGCTGCCGCACGCCATGGAAGAAATAAAAAAAGTTCCTGGTGTTGGCCGCAAGTCCGCGAACGTAATATTGGGGAATGCTTACGGGGTAGTGGAGGGGATAGCCGTGGATACGCACGTGATGCGCCTGGCCCGCGTGCTTGGATTATCTTCCGAAAAAACTCCAGAAAAAATTGAACAGGATTTGATGAAAATTGTACCGCGCAAAGAATGGCTTACGGTTGCTTATCGCATTATAGATTACGGACGAAAATATTGCCCGGCACGGCCACATAAGCACGAACTGTGCCCGCTCATAAAAATAAAATAAAAAACGCCTGAAGGCGCGTCCAGAAAAAATAGATTTAGTGTGTGGCGAGGTCCTTCCAGGAGGGAATTCCGTTTCTCCTGGGAGGACCCCTTTACCGGGTTAGCGGCGTCTAGTTGTACTGTGCTTACCTACCCGACAACGCGACTGACACGAACCATTGCTTCCCGTCTAGTTCTACTACTCCAGGATGGGCCTCTGCTGAGCCCTCCTCTTGGCGCGCCCGGTACAAGCATCTTGCTTGCGTTCGTCCTTCTCCTGGCACTTGCGGCTGCAGCAGGGCTGGCCGTTGCGGAAGTAGACGGGGTCTCCAGGTATGGCCTTCTCGCAGACGGAACACTCGTCTTGACGATAAGACGGGTTGTGTGAATGGCTTCCGTCCACCTGGGCGTCGAGCATTGGTCACCTCGTTGAAATTACTCGAGTTCGTGTTTTGTTTGCCGGACAAACATTTTCTACGTCGCCCGGCGTTGCTTTGTACTGGGATTAGAGTTTACAACAAACGAAAGTTATGTCAACCGGCCGCTGTCGTGGGGTGTTCGTAACTCATAGAGCAGCAGTTCGTTCCCTGTAGTATAATAACAATATACTAGTCGAATAAATTAAATACATTCATGAGTCCAAGGATTAAAGACACTCTGGGGGTCGCTGTGGTTATAGGTATATTTTTGTTTGCGTATGCCGCAATAACATATTCAAATTCATTCGTACCGGGAGCGAACCGGGAATTTTCCGTAAGCGGAGAAGGCAAAGTGGTTGCCGTGCCCGATATCGCCGCATTCACATTCAGTGTAATCACGGAAGGGGATAATGACTTGGGTACGATCCAAAAAAACAACACAGAAAAGGCCAATAGTACGATTGCATTCCTGAAATCCAAAGACGTAGACGCAAAAGACATAAAAACCGAAGGATACAG
>JAZDEB010000057.1:0-3630 GCA_043809165.1 Candidatus Liptonbacteria bacterium | reverse complement strand
GAATTCTTCGTCCTCGCATCCGTCTGGGAGCCATTCGGCATGGTTTTCTGTGAGGCAATGGCAACCGGGAAGCCCGCAATAGGCACCAATGTAGGCGGCATACCCGAAATAATCAGGGAGGAGAGCGGCTTCACCTTCGAGAGCCGGAACGTCCACGAACTGAAGGAGAAGATGCAAACCCTGCTGAATGACGAATCCCTCCGGAAGCGCATGGGCGAGAATGCCCGGAAGCGCTGTGTCAGCAATTTCACCTGGGACCTTTCCGCACAAGGCTATGAGGAGCTCTACAAGGAAGTGTTCGAAGCAAAAAAATAACCCGAATTATGGCTGATTACGGAAAAAGACGGATCCGCACTAATTGTTATTAAAAAAAAATAAAAAAGGAGCCTAAAACGCTCACCAATTGAATTCCGCAACCTTCGGGCTGGAAGAGAAGTTCGACTGGTTCGAAATTGTCAGGTTTGCGGAAACATAGGTTGATTGGCCGGAATACACCGTGAAAGCTGTGAAGTATGGAGTATACCCATCCTTCCTGAATTCAAGGAAATAATTTCCCGGTGCAAGATGCGTCTGGTAGTACGTGTATCCGAAGAACGGGTAAGGCCACGGGTTGCCTGCCTTATCTATGTAAACTCCTGCTCCGGTTGGGCTGCTGTATGCGTAAAGCGTCCCATTTGCCGGAATCGGTGTGGGAGTTGCAGTGGGAGTAGGTGTAATAGTCGCATTGGGTGATGGTGAGGGAACCGGAGTCATGTTTACTATAAGGTATTCCGTCTGACCTGGATAGACTGTGGAGGTGCCATAGTAATAATTATAGCCTGTTTTTTGCAGGAAAACGTCGTATTGGTTAGCTGGCAAAACTATGTTTTTAGGAGTAAGGCCATATGAACTATAGAAATTTGTGCCCGAGATTCTTAGTTGTATCAGTGCACCTGAAGGATTGGTTGTTATTGAAAGAGTACCGTTTGGTTGGGGTGTTGGTGAAGGAATGATTGACGGTGAAGGGCTCGGTGAAGGCGTGACATTTAGGATCAAGTTCGCATTAACGGTCAAAGTCCGCCCTTTGATTATGGTTATGGATTGAACGTATGGCAAGTATCCTGCCTTGGTAAGTTTGAGCGTGTAGGTTCCGGCTGCAACTGAAAACGTCTTTGGTGTTATGCCCTTGTAAACCTCATTCAAGTAAATATTTGCGCCTGAAGGATTTGAATACGCTTTGAGAGTTCCGGAACTCACTTTTGGAGCGCTTTGAACGTCATCTGCAACCGAATCGGTTGTCGTCTGTGTAAGCGCCTTTATTGCCTGCCCGCTGCTGTCCTGCCCCGTAGAAGTGTAAAACAGCACAGCAAAAATCCCCACCAAAACAATTCCAAATATAATCAGTCCGCGGTTGTCCACCAAATCACCTGCAAAATAGATGTTAAACCCATTTTATAATATTATGCATCGGATTTGAGAAGAAAAAATCGGGAAAATGCGGCGGGAACGCAGAGTTCGCGCCTCAGCCGCTCTTTACTAGAGTCACGGAAACTGTTGTTACCCTTCCCCTTACAACGTCCGCAGTAGTGTAATAGTTCTCGTAGCCGGCTTTCGTTATCACGACTATGTATGAGTTCGCCTGAAGGCTGAGGCTTACCGGAGTCAATCCCCTATAAAGCGGATTAACAAGTACGCCCGGAGGATATACGTCCAATGTCGCATCAACTGGCTTGGTCATTACGGTCAGGGTGCCGTTGGTATTGTTTATGGCTGCTGATGGAGAAGGCGATGCGGTCACATTCAGCGTAAGGTTTGCATTGACGTAAAGCGTTTCCACCTCCGGCACGGTAATTTGCGCAGTGTAGGGCAAAAAGCCGGCTTTGCTGAGCTTCAGGGTATATTTGCCCGCCTTGGCGGCAAATGTCTTCGGGGTCGTGCCCTTGTAAACATCATTCAGGTATATGTTCGCTACCAACGGGTTCGAGTAAACAGAAATCATGCCATTGTAATCCCTTGGTGCAGCGTCGGAATCCTTGGCGTCCTCGACCGCCTTGTACGCTTGACCCCCCGTATCCTTCCCGGTCGATGTAAGGAACAGGATCACGAATATGCATATCAAAACCAATCCGAAAATGATAGGCCCCTTCTTGTCCATCCTTTCACCTGCAGTAAACCAATGCGAAACATGGTTTATAATAGGATGCGATAAAAAAATGGGCCTGCCGGGAGTTCCACGCCTTGCCCCCTTCTTTCATAAGAAGGTGGCGATTGCGCAGACTTTACGTCTGCTGATCGCGCAGCAAGCTGCACGATGGCTCCGCCGCCAAGAAACGCATTTGATTCGCAAATCAAGAATAGTTTTTCTTTTGCGGCGACACCGCTTTTCTTTTTTCTAAAAAGAAAAGCAAGTCGTTTTGTACCCGGGACCTCCCGGTCTCCTATCCGAACGAAAACGGGTTTCGTCGTCGTATAAGACTAACGCGCCAAATTCATGGCTGAAGAATGCCTCCAACCTTAAATGGCATGGCGCTCTGGACCAGGCTGAGCTTCTTAAAAGCGGCTGCAAGCAGACGCCATTACAAGCCCTTCTGAACTTTCATTTCTAAGGCCCGCTATTGTTATGGGCACATGCGTTTTTAAAAGAATTAATCCGGAGCCGCCCTTCCCAACGCCCCACGATTCCATAAGCCTTTTTAACCAAAGAACCATAACCAGTTCATGATCCACGATGCCGTAGAAAAGCTGGAGGCAAAGGATTTCCTCACCCTTGCGAACGGCGCTTCGGGCTTCCTTGCAATTTACTATGCTCTCTCATCCAACCCGTTGGCCGCCGTAGTATTCGTGGTCATCTCGGCCATTTTCGATTACCTCGATGGGAGGATAGCGCGCGAAACCAGGAAGCCCAACGAATTCGGAAAGGAACTGGATTCGCTTGCGGATGTCATCTCGTTCGGCGTTGCGCCAGCGGCAATTGTGCTTTCCTCCTCATACTCCTCCTTCGCGCTGATTTTCGCGATTTGCTATGTTTGCGCAGGCCTCATCCGATTAGCAGCTTTCAACATCCAGAAGGAGCAGGGATTCTACTACGGGCTGCCCATTCCCGCAGCTGCATTGCTCGTTGTCTTTACGTTCTACCTCATCCGCAGCGCTGCACCCTACATGCTGCTTCTCGCAACGGTCTTGATGGTTTTGAAGGTAAAAATCCGCAAGCCCAGTTTTTGATGATCGCAAATGAACAGGATTAAATCCGGGATCCCGGGATTAGACGATTTGATAGAGGGAGGGTTCCCCGAGAGCTCCAGCATCCTCCTTTCAGGCGGGCCGGGCTGCGGGAAAAGCATCTTTTGCATGCAATACCTCTACAATGGCGCGAAACTTTATGGGGAGAAAGGCGCTTACATTACCCTTGAGGAAGGCGCTCACAACCTTTGGTGGAACATGCAGCGCTTCAAATGGGATCTGCTGCCATTGGAGAAGGCGGACATGCTCAAAATCTACAAATTCGAGCCATCCTTGAACATGAAGGATGACATTGAAGGCCAGACTAAGCGGATATTGGAGAAGGCGAAGGAAATGGGCGCGAAACGCCTTGTGATTGATTCCATAACCGCGTTCTCCCTCTGGCTTGAGGATACGAATAAAATCAGGTTC
>JAZDEB010000056.1:0-7203 GCA_043809165.1 Candidatus Liptonbacteria bacterium | reverse complement strand
TGAGGCAAGAATTATTAATGTCGCGGATGTTGTTGAGGCAATGGCATCCTACAGGCCTTACAGACCTTCCCTTGGAATAGAAAAATCGCTTGAGCAGATATCAAGAAACAGGGGCATCTTGTAACCGCAGAAGTTGCGCTTGCGCATCCGCGCGTACGACCACAAGCTGATCGACAATTCCGCGCGGCAGATTATTGAAAATGCCGAACGGAACGATGCAAGGGTTGTCGGTCCAATCCCGCTTCCGACGGAAATCAAGCGTTACACTGTGAATCGTTCTACTTTCGTACATAAGGATGCGCGCGAACAGTTTGAACTTCGTATCCACAAGCGGTTGGTAGATATCATGAATCCCAACCAGAAGATCATCGAATCGCTTTCGAACTTGAATCTTCCGGCCGGCGTGGATATCGAGATAAAGTTGGTCTAAGCTAAAAACCAGCATGAGGAGTGAGGCCACTTTACGCGTGGTCGAACCCTCATGCTGGTTTTTTGTTTGCATTGCGAGAAAAAATGTGGGAGTATTCGGACCAGCCAGGTCCTACTCAGGGCCAGAAAAGAGGTGAAAAGAGATGACGACTGGAATCGAGATCTATAAGGTTCTCGCTCCCGTCAGCCGCAAGCTGCCGGACGAGCGTCGCGCCATCACTCACAAGTTCTCGATTGTCGGCCATGAGGGCTATATCACGGTCGGTATGTACGAGGACGGCACGCCCGGAGAGATCTTTCTCGTGATGGCCAGGGAGGGTTCCATGGTCGCGGGACTCATGGATTCCTTCGCCGCCGCCGTGTCGCTGGGCCTGCAGTACGGGGTTCCGCTCGAAGTCATGGTTCAGAAGTTCTCCCACGTGCGCTTCGAGCCTTCGGGTTTCACCAAAAACCCGGAGATCCCGTATACGAAGAGCATCGTGGACTACATCTTCCGTTGGCTGGCCGAGAAGTTCATGCAGACGACCGCAGATGCATCCGCGCAGCCCGCTTTGGAGGTGGAGTCGTTCGCTACGAATACGCAGCCACTCAGCCAGGACACACCCAGCTGCAGCTACTGCGGGTGCGTGACAGTCCCCGTAAACGGCGGATTCCGCTGCGTGAACTGTGGCGCCACCATGCCCGCCACCGCGGCTAGATAGAACATTTCCTTGGGGGTCGACGCGAAAGTGCCGACCCCCTCACATTTGACATCCTCTCCAGCGTGCGCTACAATTCTCCCGTCGCTTTAATGAACGCCAACGTACATACATAGGGCGTTTCCATAAGGGACAGCCGAAACGCTCCGGGCTGTGCCTTGGGCGGTTTTTTATGGAAAAACGGTTTTAGATAAATTTAGATAAATTAGATAAAATTGAAGGTTTCTTTATAAAATGTTTATTCTTGGTAAAAAAGTTAAGATGTCGCAGCTCTGGAAAGGCGAGAAAGTCGTTCCAGTTACTATTATTAAAGCAGAACCGAATACAGTCGCCTTATTGCGCGCCAAGGAAAAAGACGGTTATGATGCCGTTCAATTGAAATCAGGCCGCGCCGCGCGCGAGTTCCGGGTGAAATCGGGCGCGGGAGCTCCAGTAGCGGAAATTCCGGCAATGGAAAAAGGAAGCACTGTTGATGTTACCGTTTTTAATGAAGGGGACACCGTGCGCGTAACCGGAGTTTCAAAAGGAAAAGGATTCCAGGGTGTTGTTAAGCGCCACGGTTTCCACGGCGGACCCAAGACGCACGGCCAGAAAAACCGCCATCGCGCGCCTGGATCGCTTGGAGCCACTGCGCCGCAGCGCGTTGTGCCGGGAAGGAAAATGGCCGGACGCACCGGAGGCGATCAGGTTACGCTCACCAATGTGAAGGTGGTATCTGTAAACAAGGAAGACAACACGATTTTAATTCGCGGCGCGGTGCCGGGCGCGCGCGGAGGATTGCTCAAAATTCAAAAAGTAAGCGCTCCCAAGAAATCCTCCAAGAAATAAATTTTCATGAACGCCGATCTCTACAATTTGAAGCACGAGAAAGTGGGCACCGTTGAATTGCCGGACGGCGTTTTCGGATTGCATTTCAAAAATTCCGTGGTGAAGCAGGTGCTGGACGCGCAATTGGCCAACCGGCGCATACCGTGGGCACACGCCAAGGACCGTTCCGAAGTGCGCGGCGGCGGCAAAAAGCCGTGGCGCCAAAAGGGGACCGGCCGCGCCCGCCATGGCTCAACCCGTTCGCCGATCTGGGTGGGCGGTGGCAAAGCGCACGGACCGATCTCCGAGCGCAGCTATAAAGTAAAAGTGAACAAGAAAATGCGCCGCACGGCCATCGCCATGCTGCTTTCAAAGAAACTTAAGGATGGCCAGCTCTCTGTTTTAGATCGGCTTACAATTGACGGCCCGAAAACAAAAATGCTCGCCGCGGGATTGCGCGGGTTTTTGAGAATCCCCCTTCGTAAAAAGAATTTTAACGTCCTCGTGATCCCGAACGGAGAAGACAAAGCGATCGTACGCGCCGGCCGCAATTTGCCGAAAAGCAAAGTGTTGGGCGCCGCATCGCTCAATGTTTACGATTTAATGAACTATCAAAAAGTTATCCTCGACCAGTCGGCCGTTAACGTAATAGTTAAAACTTATTCTTCCGAGAAATAAATTCCCATGAATACATCCCTTATTAAAAAAATAGTGGTTACGGAACGGAGCGTGTCCTTGAATGAACAGGGCAAGTATGTTTTTATTGTGGAACCGCACGCCACCAAAAACGAAGTAAAGAAGGCCGTCCACAACTTGTATCACGTGGACGTGGTCGCCGTTAACATGATTTCGCTTCCGGGTAAGACGCGGCGTTACCGCGGCTTAAAAAGAGCGCGCCCGGGATACAAAAAAGCCATAGCGTCATTAAAAAACGGCCAGAAAATAGATATCGGCAGATAAGATTTAAATAAACATGAAATCCTATTCACCGAGAACTCCATCCCGCCGCCACCTGACCAATGTGGATTACAGCGTCCTTTCAAAGGTGGCTCCGCACAAACCCTTACTTGCCAAGGTTCCTTCGCATTCCGGCCACAATTCGCAGGGTCGCATTACCATGCGCCACCAGGGCGGAGGGGCGAAGAAGCTCTATCGCGTTCTCGATTTCAAGCAGGATAAATTTGGAATCAAGGGCACGGTTGAGACAATGGAATACGATCCGTATCGCACGGCGTTCATCGCCAGGGTTAAGTATGCCGATGGCGATCGCCGCTACATTCTTGCTCCGCACGACTTGAAAATCGGCACGGTAATCGTTTCCGCCGAACAGTCGCCCCTAACCGCGGGAAACAGGATGAAGTTAAAAAATATTCCGATCGGTTACCAGGCGTACAATATTGAAATGCAGCCCGGCCGCGGCGGCCAATTAGCCCGTTCCGCCGGTTCGTATGCAGAAATCCTGGGTACGGCGGAAGGACACACCGACCTCAAACTTTCTTCCGGCGAAGTACGCAAGGTCCCGTCAGAAGGTTATGCTTCTATTGGCCAGGTATCCAACCCGGAATGGAGTTTAACGGTTATCGGCAAAGCCGGACGCTCGCGCTGGTTGGGCATCCGCCCGACTGTCCGCGGTACGGCCATGAATCCGGTTGACCACCCGTATGGAGGTGGTGAAGGACGCCAGCCGCGCGGTACCCGTAAGCCGAAAACATTGTGGGGTAAAGTAACCGGAGGACACAAGACCAGGAATCCAAAGAGGCGGTCGAGCCGCTTAATAGTGAAACGCCGCAGCAAGAAATAATTTGAAACAAAACCATGTCACGCAGCGCTAAAAAGGGTCCGTTCGTGGATCCGAACCTATTAAAGAAAATTGAACGCATGAAATCTTCCGGCAACAAGGAAGCGATCAAAACATGGTCGCGTGCTTCGGAAATCGCTCCGGAAATGGTCGGCTACACTTTTGCGGTTCACAATGGAAAGGATTTCGTAAGCGTGCTTGTAACCGAAGAAATGGTTGGCCATCGTTTGGGTGAGTTCTCGCCGACCCGCAAATTCGTTCGCCACGGCGGTAAGATGCAGAAAGAATTGGAGCAGAAGACTGCCGCTCCGGCTGCACCGGCCGCAAGCATAAATGGCGCGAAGAAATAACGAAACCATAAAGAAACCATGAAACAGCAAACTGCACAATTAAGACACCTGCGCATGGCCCCACGAAAAGTGAGGGCGGTTGCTGATTTAATCCGTGGACTTTCCGTTAACGAAGCTGAGGCACAGTTGATGGTCCAGCGCCGAAGACCGGCAGCAGCGCTCCTTAAACTGCTTCGCTCCGCCGTGTCTAATGCCAAGAACGTAAAAATGGATTCCGCAAAACTTTTCATTTCCGAAATAAGAGTGGATGGCGCAACCATGTTGCATCGCTTTCTCCCTCGCGCCCGCGGCCACGCAGACCCGATACAGAGAAAGAGCAGCCATGTTTCAATAGTGCTCGCTGAGCGCGAAGCGAACAAAAATAAGTTCGTAATTGCCGGACGCAAAAAGAAGAAACCGCATGCCGAAGGGGATCGCCCGAAGAAAAAGCGGGTGGCCGACAAGCCCGAAGAAGGCAAAGAGGGCAAGAAGGAAAAAGAGCGGCCTGGATTCTTTAGAAAAGTATTTTCAAGGAAAGCAGTATAAGAACGAGATAAACTACCATGGGACAAAAGATTAATCCAATTTCATTACGCATAGGGATTACCAAAGGATGGCAGTCAAGGTGGTTTTTCCCTGGGAAGGGCGAAGGCATTTCCGAGGGCCGTTATCCGTACGCCAAGTATTTGGCTGAAGATGAGGCGATCCGCAAGGTAATAAAGAAGAAAATCAGCCAGGCCGGTATTGCCGGAGTTGAAGTAGAGCGCACTTCAAACAATTTGCGAGTGCTAATTAAAGCGGCGCGTCCCGGATTCGTAATAGGACAAGGCGGTAAGGGAATCGAAGAATTATCGAAGGCAATCGAAGCCGCGCTTATAAAAACGCGTGGTCCGCGCGCAAAAGCCGCAAAAAAGATGAATCTTAGCGTGAACGTCGAAGAACTTAAGCGCACTGAGGTTTCCGCATCATACGTAGCACAACAGATTGCCTGGGATTTGGAAAAAAGAATGCCGTTCCGCCGCACTATGAAGAAATATATAGAAGGCATAATGCAGAATCGCGACGTTAAGGGAGTAAAACTCATGCTCTCTGGCCGTTTGGATGGTGCTGAAATTGCCCGCCATGAAGCCATGCGCAAAGGCGAATTGCCGCTTCAGACATTGCGCCATGACATTGATTACGGCACTAATACCGCGTTTACCACTTTCGGTACGGTAGGAATTAAAGTTTGGATTTCCCGCGGCTAAATATTCATTAAAGAAACCGAACCGAAGACCATCCAACCGTCTTACCGCGGCGCGCCGCGCGACAACGGAAGGTTCCAGAACCACCGGCGAGAAGACGATAATCGCAGCTACCGGCCATCGAACAAATAAAATATAAACTATCATGTTAATCCCGAAAAAAGTAAAACACCGCAAGTGGCAGAAAGGACGGTCACTTACCCGCAAAGTGGAGACTCGCGGCCTTACTCTTGCTTACGGTGCGTTCGGATTGAAGGCGATGGAAGGATCGCGCATTAATTCGCGCCAGATTGAAGCAGCCCGCCGCACCATCACTAATTTTATAAAACGCGAAGGCAAGTTGTGGATCCGGGTGTTCCCGGATAAGCCGGTTACCAAGCGTCCGCCGGAAGTTACCATGGGTGGAGGAAAAGGCGCAGTGGACCATTACGTATTCCAAGTCAGGCCGGGCCGCGTACTTTTCGAAATGGACGGTACCAAACCGGAAATTGCCAGGGAAGCGTTGCGTCTTGCCTCATTTAAGCTGCCGATGAAAACAAGAATTATATCCAAAGATGAAACGTGACGAAATTAAAAAGATCCTTTCAGCGCCGCGCGCCGAACAGGAGCAAGCATTGAAAGAAAATCGCGAGCGCTATCGCGCCCTTAAATTTGACTTGGACGCCGGAAAAGTGAAGAATGTAGCGGAACTTCGTAAAATCAAAAAGAATATCGCGCGCCTTTTGACCGTGCTTAACCAAAACCATGGAACAGGAAAATAAACACAGGAAGCTAATAGGAGTGGTTGTATCCGACAAAATGCAGAAGACCTGCGTGGTTGCGGTTTCGCGATTAAAGAAGCACCCTAAGTACCTTAAGTACTATAAGGTAACAGCAAAATTCAAGGTCCACGATGAGAATAACGATGCAAAGACGGGCGACAAAGTGGTAATTGAAGAATCTAGGCCGCTTTCCAAAGACAAGCGCTGGACGCTCAAGGAAATTACCGAAAAGGCAAAGGTGAAAGAGGTTGCAGAAAAAGGAACCGGAGGGGAAGAAGCTTAATACCGAAACATGATACAAGAACGATCCATTCTGAAAGTTACGGACAACAGCGGCGCGAAAGTGGTGCGCTGTTTCCGCATTCTTGGTGGCACGCGCAGGCATTACGCTCGGGTGGGCGATATTGTTGTTGCTTCCGTGCGTACAGCTGAACCGCGCAAATCGGTTAAAAAGAAGGACAAGGTGAAGGTGTTGGTAGTCCGTCAACGTGCGCCGTACCGCAGACAGGATGGCTCGTATGTCCGTTTTGACGACAATGCAGTGGTGCTTATCGACGCCAAAAAGGAACCAATTGCCACCCGTATTTTCGGCCCGTTGCCGCGCGAGTTGAAACAAAAAGGTTATGAAAAGCTGATGACCATGGCCGAAGAAATCGTGTAGCCGCGAAATTACGAACCGATACGAACAAACAAATACAATGAGGATTAAAAAAGGAGACACGGTACGAATAATGATCGGCAAGGACCGCGGAAAAAGCGGGAAAGTTTTGTCGGTCGCACCGGATGAGGCCCGCCTTATAGTGGACGGCATTAATTTGTCGAAAAAGCGTTCCCGTCCGAAAAAGCAGGGAGAGAAAGGCGAAACAGTATTGGTGCCGCGCCCCTTAAGGGCTTCTAATGTTATGATCGTCTGCTCGAACTGCAAGCGCGCGGTGCGCATAGGCATGAAATTGGAAGGTGCGGAAAAATTCAGGTATTGCAAACACTGCGAAGCACGCATTTAACGAACGCCATTAAGAACGACATGACAGAGAAATCTAAACATAAGAAAAGCCCGGTGCGCGAAGCGATTGAAAAGATCGTGGTTAACGCTGGCGTTGGCAGCGCCTCTTCGCAGCAGCAATTCGAAGAAAAAAT
>JAZDEB010000055.1:0-2791 GCA_043809165.1 Candidatus Liptonbacteria bacterium | reverse complement strand
TCCTGCGAAAGCTCTAATTTCTGTCGCAATTTCCTTATTTTTTGCCCCAATTGATTACTTTCCATATATTGATAACATATTACTGTTGCTTGATTTCGTTCGTAGTATTATACTAACAGATATGAGGACTTTAATCAATTTTACGCATTAGATAGTGGAAACTGCAACCGAAGTGCGAGCGGTTAGATAACGGAAACTGGTACCGTGGCCATATGACCATGGAAACCAAGAACACAATCATCAAAGAACGGCTCGCGGCATATTGTGCGGGGAATCGCAAAGAGAAGGGACGCATACTCGATGCGGTCACAACAACCACCGGTATGACGCGGAAAGCAGCGGTGCGACGATTCCGTACGCTCGCGACACGCGATCCCGCATGGCATGACCATCGGGGCGGGAGGACGATATATGGGCATGCGGCCTCCACCGCAATCAAAGGGATATGGGAGTACGCGGGACGCATTTGTGCGGAGCGGCTTCACTCGATCGCGCGCATATGTGGAGATACTCTCACGCGATCATATGTGGCACCATGACGACACGGCAACGCGAGAGCTTCTCGTGATGAGCCTTGGCACCATGAAATCCCGCATTCTCTCGGAATTGGCAAACGACCGAACAAATGAGGAAAATACTCATTTGTTCAAAAAAGTCGGTTCGAATTTTCAGATTAAGGATCGAACCGTACTTTTTGAGCCACGCGGAGCGTGGAAAACCATTTTGGATTCTGGATTCGGCGGGGGGAATGCCCTAGGGTCGCGCCTTCGGCGCGACCCCATTTCGGCTTCCAATTCCGATTTTCAATTTTGGCGGAAGGGGTGGGATTCGAACCCACGTGGGGCTTTTGGCCCGCCAGCCGATTTCGAGTCGGTGCCATTGTGACCGCTTTGGTACCCTTCCAAGGTCAACTTATTATTGCGTGAAAAAGCGGTTTGGGCAAGAGAACACGGTTCCGGAAATTTTATGGTGCCCTCGCGGGGAATCGAACCTCGATTGACTCGTTAGGAGTGAGCCGTTCTGTCCATTGAACTACGAGGGCAATGCACCTATATTATACCGCCACTATACCGCAGCGTTATAGATATCACAATTGCATTGCATCCCGCAACCGTCAAATGCTATACTTGGCGGAAAGTCCAACAACAAGAAAAAGAACCATGGATACTAATAATGCAGGTGGGGCGAGTGCGCAAGTTGCGGAAAAGCCGTCGCATAATCCGATCGCCGCGCTTTCCTATCTGGGAATTTTGGTGATAATCCCGCTTCTGGTCGCCAAGGACGACCCTTATGTGAAGTTCCACGTGAAGCAGGGGATTGTGCTTCTCATCTCATTCATCATCGGGTCGGCAGTGATGATCGTGCCGGTTCTCGGCTGGATCGCAGGCATGCTGTTGTATCTCATGAACATAGTGCTCCTGGTGATGGGAGTGATTAATTCCTTGAACGGAGAGGAGAAAGAATTGCCATTGATCGGTGGATACGCTGCGAAGTTAAATTTCTGATAAAACTGCGCGGGAGGAGCGAAGAGCGGCGCTCTTGCAAGCATCGCCAGATTCCTTATAATCCTCTCGTCGGGGCCTATAGTTCAGCGGTAGAATATCTAGATGGCATCTAGAAGGTCGGGGTTCGACTCCCCGTAGGTCCACCAATAGGAACTTTCAGAATTTTTTGAGCCAGACGAAAGGATTGCCTCGCGGCTTCGCCGCTCGGCATCCGGGCTTTGCGCCTTGCGCAAAGCAATAAAATCCCACGGCGGGCAAAAAGAAAAGGAAATGGATTTGTCCAAAAATTTGGGGTTCGTTCCGATTTTTTGAACAAACCGTGTTTTGCGCGAAGTTGCTGAGGAATACGGCTGTAAAGGAGAAATTCAGGAACGACTACCAGCTCACGACATTTTTCGGGAGTATCATGGAACAAAAACCCACTGGGTAGCAATTCCTTTCTTTGTGAAGGTGAAACCGGAAGAAGTAAAAAACAACGAGCCTGAAAAAATAGATGAGATAGGGTGGTTTACTTTGGATAAACTCCCCAAGCCCTTACATTCAGGTTTCCACTTCAGCCTAACTAAGTTCAGAGGGCATTTTAAAAAATATGAGTAATTGGTTCTAGCTGGCACAGACGAAGTCCACCTTAATCCGTTCATATATTCATGTTAAACTACGCAATATGAAATCAGTCGTATTGTGCGGCAGCCGCCGCTTCAAGCCGGAAATCAGGGAGTTTGGGAAAAAATTAAAGGAACTCGGCGCTGTTGTTTTTGAGCCATATCTTCATTCGGGGCAAGATGAGTGGAAAGAACTGTCCGGTGACTACAAGAGATTTGTTGCTCTTGGGTTGACGCACGATCATTTCTACAAAATAAAAATGGCTGACGTGGTTTTTGTATTTAATAAGGATGGCTATATCGGCAATAGCGCTACTTTGGAAATCGGATATGCCGTAGGGGCGGGAAAGCCGATCTATGCGCTTTCTGCTGATGATGCAGAGTTGTGCAGGCACGTTTTATTCAGGGAAATAATTCAATCTCCGGAAGAACTGGCGAAAAGATTGTAGTATGTTCATCATCTTCGGCATAATAGGACTATTGGCAATATCTTTTGCGATATGGATGAGGAACGAATCCAAGCAAGTGGAAAGGATATACATAGTTAAAACGAATGTGCCGGTGGGATTTGGTTTCCCACCGGCGTGTTGAAGAGCTGTACTGCACTACTCGCCGATTTCCTCAAGGACCCGACGAAGTTCTGCCGTCGGGTCAGCTGCGCCCAGGATCTGGCGACCCATTACT
>JAZDEB010000054.1:0-5263 GCA_043809165.1 Candidatus Liptonbacteria bacterium | reverse complement strand
GACGAACAATTAGTTTCGTCGGACATCTTGGGCGAGCCCTACGGCGCAATAGTGGATTTAAACTTCACTAAAGTAGTAGATGGCGATTTAGTAAAAGTGCTTTCGTGGTACGACAACGAATACGGGTACGTTGCTACGCTTTTGGAGCATGTGTCCAAAGCTCTCGGCGCCTAACGTGAAACATAAAAAAACAACTCACGGAATTTTATTGGCAGCAGCGCTTTGTTTAGTGCTTGCTCGGGTTGCGCCGGCCACACCGGCAATATTAACAATCCCGCAAGCGCATGCCGCGACTTCCACGCGGCCGTTCGTATGTTCAGAACCGATAAAAGGCCAGCCGCTCGCGATTTTCCAGCCGCTCAGGAACTGGGCGGACAAGCTAATATCCATACAGCCGTGCCCGCAAACCATGCCGCCGGCAACGTTCAGCGATATTATAAATTCCATGAAGTGGCGCATTATTAGCGATATCGGGTCTTATATATGGAACAAGGGTGCATCCATGGTTTACCAGGTATTTCCATCGTTAAAGCAGGCGGTGGACAACCAGGACCTGTAACATCCCAACCCGGCTATCGTTACCCAGAATATAGGCAGTCGTCCTATGATTATTCCTAATTAATACTAATGAAAAAAACAACAGGTGCGGTGCTTGCAATAATGTGTGCGGCGGCGCTTTTCATATTAGTAAGCGGTATGCCGGCTTTTGCCAATACCGGGCAGAATGGCAGCAACAAGACAATTGCCGCTCCGGAAAAGACAAACGTTAAAGCAATTGTCTTGTCCGGCAATGAAGAAGGGAGCATAAGCCAATTCGAAAAAGATTTATATTTCGGTTTACGGAACAGTTCAGGCGTGGAAAATTTGCAGCAGTTTTTGACTGACCAGGGCTATTATGCAGGACCAATTACCGGAAATTATCTTGGTCTTACCTTGCAGGCAGTGCGTAAATTCCAAGCGGCACAAAACGTTCTTTCGAGCGGATACTTTGGGAAACTGAGCCGCAATGCCGCGAACGGAGCATTGAATACAATAATAAAAGAGATTTGCCCAGATGGCGTTAATTGCTCGCCGAAAATCCTTCCCAAGCAGCAATTGAAAATTACTACCGATAGCGACCTGCATGGCAAACCGGGGGAGTTTTTTGCTGCAACATTCAAGGTGAGCGGAGGGAATGGCAACTATAAGATTAACGGCAATGGCAATATTCCCGGGCTTTCGTTCTCGCAATCGTATTGTCCGCCGGTCCAGCCCGGGCAGGTAGAGATGCCTTGCATACAAATGATTAGTCCTTCAACAATAACCCTGTCCGGTATTCCGACTGCGGTGGGCGTGTATACGGTAAATATTTTTGCAAAGGAAATGGGCGGGATAATGTATTGCTTGGACAACAAGAGTGTTTTGGACAGCGCAAGCGCCACTTCTGCAAGTCCTGCGAAAGGATGCGTATCTTCAAATAGCTTAATCCGCTACGCCAATGCTAGGTTTTCGGTTGTGATCAGTCCGGATTCTGGGAACGGCAGCGCACCGGTAATTTCCGGAGTGAGCGGACCTACGTCTTTGAAGATCGGCGAAGAGGGAATGTGGACGGTAAATGCTTCGAATGCCGATGGCGGATCACTCTCGTACCGCGTTATGTGGGGAGATGAGCCGCAGATAACAAAAGCCCAGGGCGGTTACGCTCCGGAGGCGCTCCAGAAATTTATACAGACAGCGACCTTTTCGCATAGCTACCAACTTCCGGGTAAATATTCTCCGGTGTTCTATGTGGTGAATGGCAATGGCCTTGAAACTAAAACCAGCCTGTCGGTGCTCGTTGGCAAAGGCACGGCTGTGAGCAGTATTTCACTAATGTATCCTAAGGGCGGGGAAGTTTGGCAGACCGGTGAGACGCATCCGATCCAGTGGAAATCGTATACACCTCCGCTTCCAGTGGGCATGATGATGCCAACATACCAGAACCAGGTAAGAATTTCCGTATTGCAGCAGATCTATTGCATAACAACTCCATGCAACGACGTGGAAACCGTGCTGACCACAGTTCCGGATACGGGCAGCTATGATTGGCAAATTCCAAATAGTTTTGGAGTCGCCTTATACCGCATGAAAGTTGTCCTACTAGACTACAATGGCACGGAAATTGGGAGTTCTAAAACCGGCAGCTATTTCCGCGTAGTAACGCTCTCGCCACAACCCTATCCGGCCGCCACTTCTTCCGGGCAATAGATCTTGTCCACGCAAAATCAAACGCGCTTTTGTCGCGTAGCCTCTATTTTTTGAAGTTTGCTATACTTTAACGTATGGTGATCTACCTCGGCGCCGACCATCGCGGCTTTCGCCTTAAAGAAACCTTAAAAGCCCTGCTCTTAAAGCATGGCTATGAAGTAGTTGATTGCGGTGCAAATAAAGAGAATCCGGACGACGACTATGCCGATTTTGCGAGCGAAGTCGGTTCGCGCGTAAGCCAGGCATCCGATGTGAGCCGAGGGGTGCTTCTTTGCGGTTCCGGTGCGGGCATGGATATGGTTGCGAATAAGTTTAAGAACGTGCGTTCGGTTCTGGGTTTTGTACCGGACCAGGTTTATGCCGCACGTCACGACGATGACGCGAATGTGCTATGCGTAGCTGCCGATTTTGCGAACGAGAAGCAGGCGCGCGCCATGCTCGCGGTGTTTTTGGAGACGCCCTTCAGTAATGAGGAACGGCATATGCGCCGTCTCGAAAAAATCCAACAACTCGAAATATGATAGAAATAATTCCGGCAATCAACTGCGAATTGCATGATGGCGATGCGGTGGTTACAAAACTCCGCAAGGCGGAGGAGTTTGCCAAGTGGGTACATTTGGATGTTGCAGACGGCGTTTTCACGTTCAGTAAAAGCTGGGGCGATCCTGAGGCGTGGAGGGAGATGCACCCGCAGATAAAAGTTGAAGTGCATTTGATGGTGGAGCACCCGGAGCGGGTTGTCCAAGATTGGTTGAACGCCGGGATAAACCGCATAATCGTGCACTATGAAGCCTTCCCGCAGACAAAAACAAAAACAGACAAATTGCGCGAGTATGCTTTTGCGGAAATTACCGAACGCGCGCACCATGCCGGCGCGGAAATAATGCTCGCTATCAACCCGGAAACTACGCTCGTGATGGCCGAGCCGTTTTTCAAATATTTCGATTCGTTCCAAATATTCTCGCAGGCGCACGCCGGACCGTCCGGACAAAAGTTTTTACCGACAGTCCTTCCTAAAATAACAGCTTTGCGGGAGCAATATGCGGATGCTACAATTGAGGTAGACGGCGGCATAAAACTCGAGACCGGACAAGCCGCAGTCCGCGCCGGCGCGAACGCTTTGGCTGCCGGTTCGTTTATTTTCTCCGCCAAAGACCCGAAAGCGAATTTTAAATTACTGCGTTCTCTGGACGAAAAAGCTTAAATTAAAATGGCTCCCTTAACCGAGAAAAAATTACGGGAACTGGAAGAAACCGCGAGCTTCATCCGCGAAGACATTATTAAGATGCTTGTTGCAGCCGGCTCAGGGCATTCCGCCGGGTCTCTTGGCATGGCGGATGTGTTCACCGCGCTCTATTTCCACATTTTGCACCATAAGCCGAAGCGTCCCGGCTACCCGGACCGCGACCGCGTAGTCCTTTCAAATGGGCATATCTGCCCCGTGCTTTATGCAACATTGGCTCGCGCCGGATATTTCCCGCTGGAAGAACTTTCGTCTTTAAGGAAAATAAATTCGCGCCTGCAAGGCCACCCTCACCGCAACTCTTTGCCTGGCATAGAAACAACTTCCGGACCTCTTGGCTCCGGCCTTTCGGAAGCTATAGGCATTGCACTTGCCGCAAAACTGGACGGCAAAAAATATCATACCTACTGCCTTATGTCCGACGGAGAACACGACGAAGGCAATACTTGGGAAGCAGTAATGTTCGCGGGTAAAAATAAGCTTTCCAACTTAACAGCGATCTTAGACCGCAATAATATTCAGATAGACGGTTATACCGAAGAAGTGATGCCCCTTGAACCGCTTGCAGAAAAATACCGCGCATTCAATTGGCACGTGATCGAAGCGGACGGCCACAGTTTCCAGAGTATCGTAAGTGCTGTGGCGCAGGCAAAAGTAATCCACGAGCAGCCGACCATGATAATTATGCATACTGTTCCGGGCCGAGGCGTGAGCTATATGGAAAACGATTACCGCTGGCACGGAATACCTCCGAACCTAAAAGACATGCCGCAGGCGCCGGCCAAAGCCGAACAATCCCGAGTGGCCCTGAGGGAAATACGCGACCGACGCGCAAAAATAGTCGAAGAATATAATGAAGACCAATAACGTAAACGAGGAGATATTCCACGTAAACGTCCGCCGCCGCGCCGTCCGCGAAGGGTTCGGAGAGGGCGTATTAGCTGCGGGTGAGAAGGATAAAAACATCGTGGTCCTATCCGCCGACTTAAGGGAATCAACCCAGTGCGAGGCCTTTGCGGATAAATTCCCCTCGCGCTTTTTTGAGATGGGCGTTGCTGAACAGAATATGGCGGCAGTCGCCTCCGGCTTGGGCGTTTCCGGTAAAATCCCGTTCATAGCTTCGTACGCAACGTTTTCGCCCGGACGCAATTGGGAACAGATCCGCACCACCGTTGCCTATAATGATTCTAATGTAAAAATTGCCGGGCACCATGCCGGGATTTCTGTTGGCCCGGACGGGGCTACGCACCAGGCAACAGAAGACATCGCCATAATGAGAGTGATGCCGAACATGAAAGTGTTCGTGCCCTGCGATGCAATTGAAGCCAGGAAGGCAACGGTAGCTGCGGCAAAAATTTGGGGACCGGTGTATATCCGATATGCGCGCGGGAAAACGCCGGTTATTACTACGGAAAGGACGCCGTTTACGCCTGGGAAAGCAGAAGTGTTTTGGGAAGGGAAGCGCCCGGAGGTGCTGATCATCGGCTGCGGCACAGTTTTATACCAAGCGCTTCTTGCCGCGCGCGACCTGGAAAAAGAAAAAATAAATGTCGTAGTACTGAATTCCCACACAATAAAACCGCTGGATAATAAAAAAATAGTGGAGCTTGCCGAAAAAATCGGACGCGTAGTCGTTGTAGAGGAGCACCAGGTAATCGGCGGTTTGGGAGGTGCAGTCGCGGAATTGCTCGCGCGCCATGCGCCGACGCCGATTGAATTTGTAGGCATGCAGGACCGCTTTGGAGAATCAGGACCAGCAAGCGAACTTATAGAAAAATACGGCATGGGTGCAAA
>JAZDEB010000053.1:0-5609 GCA_043809165.1 Candidatus Liptonbacteria bacterium | reverse complement strand
CCACAAGCCCCGGCCGTGAGGCCGTGGCGGTTGACACGCAATTTCTTGTGGGGTTACTATAGTAGTACGATGCCAATACAAAAAATTGAACCCCATACGGCGGTTCCTGCAAATCCTGCAGAACGTGATCGTGTTACCATTTTAACTTTGCGTTCCATGAAAGAAAAGGGCATACCGGTAGCCGCCCTTTCTATTTATGATTATCCGTTTGCGCGCCTTGCCGCCAAGGCCGGCGTGGACATGATTATCGTTGGCGATTCTCTGGGCATGACCGTTTTGGGATACCAAAACACTCTGCCGGTTACCATGGAAGAGATGATGATGTTCATCGGTGCGGCCACGCGCGGCGCAGGCCCGATGTTTGTGGTAGGGGATATGCCGCTCGGTGCCTACCAGTCGTCCGATGCCCAAGGCGTGGACAGCGCGGTGCGGTTCATAAAGGGCGGATGCACTGCAGTGAAATGCGAAGCCAGCATGCGCCTCATCTCCCGCGTGGAGGCGATTGCCAATGCGGAAATCCTGGTGATGGGACATATCGGATTGAACCCGCAGAAAATCCACGAAATGGGCGGCCATCGTATCCAGGGAAAAACTTATGAAAGCACCAAGGAATTATTGCGCACGGCGAAAGCATTAGAAAATGCCGGCGCATTTGCGCTTTTACTCGAAGGCGTTACCGAAGAAGCCAGCGGATTGATCCGCGAAGAATTGAAAATACCGGTGTACGGCATTGCATCCGGGCGGAATTTAGACGGCCAGCTCTTGATTGGACATGATCCGCTTGGTCTTTACGATTGGGGCAAGCGCCCCGTGCCGAAATACATCAAACAATATCGTCCGGAGGTGGGTGGTAAAACCATCGGCGATCTTGCTTTGGATGGGTTCATCAACTATGTTCAGGAGGTGAAGGCAAAACGTTTCCCAAGCGATGAGCATGTCCATCATCTAAATCTGGAAGATTTCCGTAAAGAGGGGAAGGACCATAAGGAATCCGTAGCGCTTCTTGCGCGGCTTGTGAAGCATGCCAACGGCCACGTGCCGGCGGTAAAAATTGGTGCGAAAAAGCCGGCGCGTAATGGATCTCGCAAATAAAAAAGTTGTTGTTACCGGCGGAGCCGGATTCGTGGGCGCTCGCGTAATAGAAAGATTAAAGACCCGCGGCGTTCCCGCGGAGAATATTCGCGTGCCGTTACGGGAAGAATTTGATTTGCGCAAAAAAACGGATTGCGAGCGCGCCGTGTCCAGCGCGAATGTGGTAATACACCTGGCTGGCATTACTGGCAATCCGCTTTTTCACATTGAGCATGCCGGGGAAATGTTCTATGACAATCTAACAATGGGCGCGGAATTGATGGAAGCCGCACGCCGTGCCGGTGCCGAAAAATTTATTGGTATCGGCAGTGCCACGGAATATCCCGCACGCGCGGCAATGCCGCTAGATGAAGGTGGATTATGGAACGGCCCTTTAGCCGGGCCGCATGTACCATATAGCTGGGCAAAAAAAATGATGTTAGTGCAGGGAGAGGCATACAAGGCGCAATATGGTTTTACCGCATTGCATCTCATGCCTACTAATATGTACGGGCCGTGGGAGCGTTTGGATAACGGGTTTGTAATCCCAATGCTTATAACCCGTTTTGCGGAAGCCAAGCGCACAGGTACCCCTAATGTGACAGTGTGGGGAACCGGTTCGCCGACGCGCGACTTCTTGTATGTAGACGATGCCGCGGAAGCGATAGTCCTGGCTGTAGAAAAATATGACAGCCCCGATCCGGTGAATATTGGTTCCGGCGCGGAAACTTCGATAAAAGAGCTTGCAGAACTGGTTAAAAAAATAACCGGCTACGAAGGGGAGATTATTTGGGATGTTTCGAAACCGGACGGAGAGCCAAGGCGCGTGCTAGATGTGCGGAAGGCAGAAGAAAGTTTTGGGTTTAAAGCCCAGGTTCCTCTTGAAATAGGGTTAGAAAAGACGGTACACTGGTACCAAGAAAACAAATGAACGAAACGCAACAGTGTATTACCCGCAGCACCTGCCGGGTCTGCGGAGCTTCTAATTTAACCCCAATTTGGTCTTTAGGGGAACTTTATGTGTCCGATTTCTTGGGTCCGGGTGAAGAATCCGCCGCCAGGAAATTCCCGTTGGAATTGATGCTGTGCAATGCCAAAAACGGCGGTTGCGGATTACTGCAGCTCAAACATACGGTTTCTGCGGAAACACTATACCGCAATTATTGGTATCGTTCTGGAATGAATAAGACAATGACCGATGAATTACAGGGGATCGCCCGCACTGCCGAATCGTTGGTTAATTTGGAGCCCGGAGATTTTGTAATGGACATTGCTGCGAACGACGGTACGCTACTCCGCGGCTATACGACTTCCGGAATTAATTTAACCGGTTACGAGCCGGCAAAAAATTTGGCCCAGTACAATCCCGTAAGCACGCGGCGTATTTTCCAGGATTTCTTCGATGCCGAGCCGTGGAAAAAAGAATTCGGCGATCAGAAAGCGAAAATAATAACGGCCATCGCCATGTTCTACGACCTTGAAGACCCGAACAAGTTCGTAAGCGATGTTGCCGAGTTATTGGATCCGGAGGGTATATTCATCGTACAGATGATGTCACTGCCCTTAATGCTTAAGCAAAACGCATTCGATAATATATGCCACGAGCACCTTGAATATTATTCATTGCTGGCTATGGAGAATTTGCTCCGCAGGCACAACCTGGAGGTTTTCGACGTGGCATTGAACGACATCAATGGCGGCAGCTTCCGTTTATACATGAGGCATGCTAGGAAAGGAAAGACGGTAAAAGTCCCGCCGGAAGCGGAGGGGCGAGTCAAAGCTTTAAGAGAGCATGAGGCGGAATTGGGATTGAACGATCAACCGGTATACGACAAATTTGCCGCTGAAGTGGAAAAGATGAAAGAGCAGGCGCAGGACTTTATTAAAAAAGAAGTTACAGGTGGCAAAAAAGTTTATGTGTATGGTGCGTCCACTAAAGGGAACACGCTACTCCAATATTATGGGTTGGATAATAAATTAATAACCGCAGCTGCAGAACGCAACCCCGACAAGTGGGGGAAGAAAACTGTTGGCACGATGATTCCCATAATTTCCGAAGACCAGGCGAGGAAAGAAAAGCCGGATTATTTCCTGGTGCTGCCATGGCATTTCATAAAAGAATTCAAGGAGCGGGAACGCGATTATCTCCAAGGCGGCGGCAAGTTCATTATCCCGTTGCCGCAGTTCGGGATAGTCGATCAATTTTTGGCATAATAAATCCGCACAAATTTTCTCTGCCCAAAGTATTACGTGCAAATGAAAATAGCCATCGTTTGTTTTAATCTAAAATGGCAGGCCGGCGGCACGCGGCTGATTTATTCGTTGGCCCGCGGGCTGGGGGCGCAAAAACACAAAGTGGTTATCTATGCTCCGGAAGTAAACGAAAAAGCGTTTCCTGAATTGCGGGCAGACCTAGACATCCGCATCGTCTCCCCGCCGTATGATTTCTTATGGAACAAGAAAATAAACGGTTTTTTGCAAAAGATTATAGCGAAAATGCGCGAAGATCGTTTGCATACGTTGGTCGCCAGGAAAATAGCGGATGCTATGGATGCTGATTTTGATATTGTGAACGTGCATGATTTTGCGTATAAAGTCGCTCCGTTTTATAAATCGCGCAATCCGAAAACTAAAATATTATGGACTGAGAATGACCCACCGTATGTGTATCTGCCGAAACCAAATCCGGTTTATGACTTACTTAGCCGTGCATACAATAAAATGCGCGATATATTTGCGCGCAGTTATTTTAAATCCATAGATAAGGTTGCCGTACTCGATTTTTATAATCGCGACTGGTGCAAGGCGCGAGGGTTGGAGTCGGTTGTTGTGAGGAGTGGAGTAGACTTCAACTCCTTTTATCGCCCGGCACATGTGCGCACCGGAAGCGAGAAAAAATTTAGGTTGTTCAGTTTGGGCGCCTTAAATCCATATCGCCGTTTTGAGGATTTGATTCGAGCCAGCAAGATACTGCACGATAGGGGACTTGCGATAGAGACATCAATCGTTTGTAAGGATATATGGAACGAAAGTGGATATAGGCACAAATTGAAACTATTGGCTAACGAACTCGGCGTTAGCGAATATGTAAAGATTAATTTTGATGGGGTGTCCGACAAGGGCTTGCGCGACGAATTTACCTCAGCCGACGTTTTCGTGCTGACTACATATTTGCCGCATCCGCGGAACGGTTATGGCTGGGGACTCACCAATTTTGAAGCTATGGCCGCTGGTTTGCCGCTTCTTTTATATCGTACTAGTACCGCGTCCGAAGTGCTGGAAGACGGGAAAAACGTGCTATTAGTAGATGCCAAAAATTTCGAACAAATAGCGGATAAGGTAGAATTTCTAATGCATGATCAGAATGCTTATAACCGCATTGCCGCCGACGGCCAGCGTTTTGTAAAAGAAAACCTTTCGTGGGATAAGTATGCCAAAGACCTGGTCGCAATGTTCAATTAAAAACATAAAAACATATGAGTATCGCTAAAAAAATCGTATTTGGCTGTGTCGCTATAATTTTGTTCTTACTGTTAGCCGAAGGCGGCTTGCGACTTGCTGGACGCATTATGGGAAATCGGGACCCGAGATTGAACCTTGCCCCGTATAGTGGCAAGGAATGGGCAAACGAACTCGTGCGCGAAATGGATGAATCCAGTGCCATGGAGTTTAAAGAGTATGTAGGGTGGGGAAGGAAGCCGTACCACGGCATTTATGTAAATGTTGACGATAACGGAGTCCGTAAAACTTGGGAACCTCCGGATCTTCCGTCAACAAGCACTACTATATATTTCTTTGGTGGTTCAACAATGTGGGGGAGTGGGGTGCAGGATGACGGCACGGTAGCTTCTTACGCGTCAAAAATTTTGCATGAGCAGAACTATCCGGCAAATGTTACCAACTATGGAGAGGGGGGATATGCATTCACCCAGGAAATTGTGAAGCTGTCACTTTTGCTTCGCAGCGGTGCCCGGCCGGATTACGTTATTTTTTACGACGGCGTGAACGATGTCGCCGCATCATATGAATCGGGCGAAGCAGGCACGGCGGTAAATCTTCCGCTTATACAGGATCAATTGATCCCCGGAAGTTTGGCCAAAATAAAATCCGGATTGCGCCAGTTCGCCAAGGAAAATTGCGTCCTTTGCAACACCGTACTCAGTGCCATACGCATCATATCTCCCAATTCCTTCCGCGCCTTTAATATTGCAGGATCTTCATATTCCGACGACCAGCTGAAGGAGCTTGCCGATGATACGAAAACATATTACGACACATCGCTTGCCATGCTTGACCAGCTGTCTAGGTCGTATGGTTTCAAATATCTTACCTTCTGGCAGCCAAACTTATTCTTTAGTAACTCATCGGAAGAACTTGGCAAAAAACTGGCCAGCGTTGATCCGCGAGCAGTAGACCAAAAAATCGCCAAGCTGCATGTTATGGTAGGTGCAGAAATGCCGGATAACCCGCAGATGCATTTTTTCAACATTTCCGATGCGCTAAAAGACCAGGGCGAAAATGCATTTCTTGACCATGCG
>JAZDEB010000052.1:0-4455 GCA_043809165.1 Candidatus Liptonbacteria bacterium | reverse complement strand
CTCAATCTTATTGTCATATTCAAACTTCATGAACGGCGCAGCTTTTGCCGCCGGAATCCCGAATGAGTCACTTATGTATTTCTCCAGTCCGAGCAAATTCGAGCCGCCGCCTGCAAGTAAAATGCGTTCGAACTTTTTAGCATTCACGAACTGGCTCGCGTACGAACGCTCGAACCGCTTCACCTCGTTTATTATAGCATCTAAAAAGGGCGAGATTATTGTGGATAACTCCTCGGTAGGCCCGCCGCGCAATACTCCTCGCTCGCGCTTAAGTTCTTCCGCGCGCAAAGGGTTTATCTCCAAGCTGGATGCCAGGGCCTGCGTAAGAGAAGCGCTGGCAAAATCCGTCTGCGAAGCGAAGCGGAGTTCTCCTTGCTCCGCGGCAATAATCGCAGTAGAGCGGCTGCCTATATCTATTACGAGCGTAGGCGTAGGGTCCCCGGCAATGGCGCTCCGCACAATACTAAGCGGTTCAATCTCCAGTGCGCGCAAAATAAACCCAGCTGATTTAAAAATGTCCTGGTATTTTTTTATTTGTTCGCGCGGGACGGATATAAGGAGAATCTGGTCGTATTTAAATCCTCTGTCATCAACGTATTCCCCCACCTTCAACCAATCGAGCGCTACCTCGGAAATAGGCAACGGGATAAATTCTTTGGCCTTGAAGGCAAGCGCGCGGGAAAGGTCGGCTGGGTTCATTGCCGGGAAGTCCACCACCGTCATGAACGCAGAAAATCCGGGCAACGATGCGACTACTTCGCGCGTCTTCGGCTTCATCTTGCCGACCAGCATGTGCAAAATTTCCACTATGTCCTTGTCGAATAGTTTCAAGCTGCTCGTTTGGAACACGCTGTTTGCGCGCGTAAGGGAACTGCGGCTTTCGAGAATCCCGTAATTATCAATTTTCGGAAATACCTTCCCTTGCGATACTTCAACCATCTTCACCGTTGTAGTGCCAATATCAACACCAAGGTAGGCGGGATGTATGGTCTGGCGCAGAAAATTAAATACTTGCATGCCTTGAGCGGAAGTTTATCTCTTGTTTTTTATTATATCACGAAACCATGGCTTTATTTACTAAAATCCTCGACTTTTTATTCCCGCGATATTGCCTGCACTGCCGCACCGAGCTGGATTTAGATTTTCTTTTGTGCAAAAAATGCTTCGGGTCTATTCCGCTCATAAAATCTTATTTTTGCGGCGGATGCACTTTGCCGATTACTACCCATCGCGAACCGTGCCGCTCGCCATGTAGCACACCGCTACAACCATCGTGCCGTCCGCCGTGCCATCCGCAAAACCCGCTTCTGCTTTATGCGGCCACCGATTACCATCGTCCGCCAATTGGCGCTCTGGTACATGCGTTAAAATTCGACTGTATGCCGCAAGCAGCCGACACTCTTGGCGCAATAATCTGCAAGTATTTAGAAAACATGCGGGCCAGTTCGCATGCCGGGTTCAGCACAGATTTTAATGATCCCCTGCTCGTGCCAATACCGCTGCACCACGCACGCATGCGCGAACGCGGCTTCAACCAGGCGGAACTTATCGCTAAATATGTGGCAAAAACAATGGGCTGGGAAATGGCATGTGTGTTGTATCGAAAAACTAACACTTCGCCGCAAAGTTCACTTGGCCGGAGCGAAAGATTAAAAAACCTCTGCGGATGTTTTTCCGTACTGGACGGCGCGGCCCAAAAAAATAATATGTGCGGCCGGAACATAATTTTAATTGACGACGTCTCTACTACCGGCGCCACCTTCCGCGAAGCCGCTAATGCTGTTTTAGCGCTGTATCCAGCTTCTGTCACCGCGCTTGCCGCCGCGAAGGCCTGACTATTTGCACAACCAGCTTACGGCGCGCTGTGATATAATTTAGCTATGGATCCATTTACTATTTCGTGGAGCGCACCGGAGTTCGAATACCATGCCAAGGGCGTTTACTGGTACTGGACAAGTATAGCGGTTGCGGTAATCGTCATCGCAATATCCGTGTGGCAAAAAAATTTCTTGTTCGGCTTATTCGTTGTAATCGCCGAAATATTAATACTGGTATGGGGCGAGCGCGAACCGCAAGACACTGATTTTGTTTTAAACGAAAAAGGGCTGGAGATAAAAGGATATAAGTTTTATCCCACTCGCGAGATAGGCAGTTTTTCGAGCTTTGAAGATTGGTCGGATTTATGGTCAACAATAATCCTGGATCCCAAAGGCCACTTCCAGCCGGCAGTGCGCATACACGTTCCCCGCGTCCGCTTTCCGGAAATAGAACGCGGCTTCCGCGCCATAGCGCCACTGGTTCATAAAGATATATCTTTAGTTGATGCTCTTGAAAAGTTTTTAGGATTTTAAACTGCATGTGCGCCCGCAAAAAATTTCGCTAGCTTGACCTAATGTGCATGGCGCGCTTTAATAAACCGCAACCGACGCCCTCGTCGTTTAATGGACAGGACACTAGATTGCGGATCTGGTAATTGAGGTTCGATTCCTCACGAGGGCACAACGCTGTGCGAGGTTCTGGGAGACCGAGGTTCTCTCCTCTTTTGTGCGACCGGGATAGTCGAGGAGATTGGGCGAAACTACAAGTTTCTATTCAATCTTTTTTCGCTACCCATCATGTCCCGTATCTGCTCTGCAAGCGCCAATGGACTGAATCGTCCGTGATTTTCCAACCGAAGAAGAGAGATGCCTGCGTCTTTCAAGATCCGCTCCACTTCACGATCTCGTTCCATTCGCTCCGGTCTTTCGTGTGTTTTGTCGTCGAGCTCGATAGCAAGCTTGGGCGAAATATATGCCTTATCGCACAACACAAAATCAACTGATTTTTCACTGATATGACGGAATGCCGCATGCCAGTTCTGTCCCACCACTTTATTATCGACAAGCGTCGGAAGGTGCACTTGTGCAAACACGTAATACTGATTACCAACAGCCGTCACAAGAGCATCGTAGCATTCGTGCTCTGCTCGACTCAAGAAAAAACTCCTCTTTTTATACCCATATAAAATTCTGTCCTTGCCCTCTCTGTTGTGTATCGCTAAAAATCCCCCAATACCAAGCACGATTAAAACAATTATGATGAACTGGGTCATTGGTAGTATGCGGAAATGACTTTCGGCTTCATCTCCATTATTATTCTATAATATCATAATCATGACTGAACAAATCCCATCGCCGGAAGGCACTGAATTGCGGGCAAAATTAATTGAATCGCTACGTTTTTCAACCTCCCGAGCCATATTAGTGACTCTGCTTACATTATACCATAGTACAGTATATTCGTCAACATCAGCGGCCGACGGCCGCGGTTTTCCTGGATAATCCGCAATGAGTGTATAATTACAAGCATCCCGCAGGATGAAACCGGCTATTTTCATAATCATATTACTCGTAATAGGCATAGCGGTTTTGGCGTTGCACCCTTTCGGCGTTTTCGAATCTCAGGAACTATACCCAGAAAGGACATTTAACAGTTTGCCGACCAACACTTCCCTTAGCGGGGTAACGTCTTCCGGCCTGCCGATCGCTTTAACACATGGATCCTCCGCGATAGCTTCGGCTACGTCGATTTCCGGCTCAGGCGAAAGTACAAGCACATACCAATTCCGCGGCCCGACCGGCACACCGCATATTAAGGGGCCGAGCGGCCCGCCTCCGAATTATTGAAACAAGCCCAGTTCGGCGTGGCACATACTACATATTGAAAAGTTCCCCGTTTTCCGTACAATTAGAAACGTTGCGGGTATCGTATATCGGTATTATGCCACCTTGCCATGGTGGAGAGACGGGTTCGACTCCCGTTACCCGCTCCAGTAATAAAACAAGGTCAGTTTTCTCAAAATTTTTACGGGCAAAGCGGAGCTTTGCCCATTGTCCCAAGCCAATTCCGCTCGCTTCGCGAGTTTGTAGAGTGAGGTTCGAGCCGAAGATTTTTTGGAGGGAGATTTTTTTGGAGGGGAGGTCGTCCGTTTTTGCTACTTCTTCCAGTATGGAAGCGTCTTTAATCCAGTCTCGGGTCGGTTCGATCCATGCGGAGGGGGTGCGTTCAAGACGGGCTATTTGCTCCTCGACGGACTTCCTCTCGGACATAAGCGAACGACGCCTCTCAAGGTAGTCATCTCGCTCTATGTCTTGGGCGACATAGACATCGGTAAGTCTGGCGAGGTTGCGGGAAAGGTCTTGTGCCTGTGCCCGCAACTCTTGAACGGCCTCCGACGCGGAATTTTTAGTGTCGTGTTCCTCTTTATCAAGCATGACGGAAAGTGGGGCTACCCATTCTTTCGGCATAGCGTATTCGGTAAGTATGACCGACAACTGGCGGTCTAGCTCCTCTTGCCGGATACAGGGTTCGGGGCATTTCCTCGTCTTGGATTTCTTGGTGCAATGGTAATAAACATAGCGGTGGGTGTTGCCGTTCTTCTGCCTCTTTATCTTTATCTCTCCGGTAATCCCCATA
>JAZDEB010000051.1:0-2947 GCA_043809165.1 Candidatus Liptonbacteria bacterium | reverse complement strand
CGTATGAATACTTGAAAGGGAAAGGGCTTATTGATTAAAAAACCTCCCCGCAGTATTGCGGGGAGGTTTTTTAATTGCCTGGCCAGACTTATTCTGCTAGCGCCGTGTCTATTTCCTGTTTTACTTGTTCAATCGGAAATGCTCCCGGTATTTCCGTTCTTTTTCCGCTTGCTGAAATGATAACGCTGTAAGGCGTTCCTTGTATTCCCATTGCGAAAGCGTCGGTTGCGTTTTTCGCGATTTTATCCGTGTATCGTTTAGAAGCCATACATTCGCTGAATTTTATTTTGTCTATTCCAAGAGTGGTTGCGACATCCAAAATTTCCGAGTCCGCGTTTGATTCGCTCATTGCCGTCGCGTTGTTTACGAGCGCGTCAAGATATTTGAAAAACATTTCGTTCCCTCCGAGTTCAGCGCTGCACTCCGTAGCTTCCGCTTCTTTTTTTGCCGTGGGGTGTAGCGTTTCAAGAGGCAAGTGTCTGTACACCCATTTTACTTTGCCTTCTTTGCCGTAGGTGTCCATTATCTCCGTCATCGTGCCGTGAAATTGTTTGCAAAAAGGACATTCTATATCCGAATAAGTTATGACCGAAACAGGCGACTGGGGATTTCCTAAGATGTGGTCTTCCGGATTTACTCCGGGGACTTTTTCATAAGGATTTGCGCTATCGTTTTGCGCGGTATCCCCGTTTTCTTCCGTTCCTCCCACTTGCGCCTGTTGTTTGGCAGTGTTCGGATTTTGAGTATAAATTATCGCTCCTGCCACTATTAAAGCCCCCGCGATTATGGCTCCAGCGAGCCAAGATTTGCTGTTTGTTTCCATGTTTTTTAGTTTAATTTTAATTTCCTTAACTTAACTTACTACTTTCGGCTGGGCTTTTCAATAGGGGTAGCAATTTTACGTTTATTTATCCACATTTTTTGGAATTTTAGGGAAGAAAGCGTGATATAATAATAACATCAAAAAGTGAAAAAAGTTTTTATAAATAAACCGCATTTTGCAGGATTTTACGTTTTTGTAATCCTGGCTGCCGCGGCCGGTTTTTTGGCATTTTTATCCCCGGAAAAAACATCCGGCGCAGTAGGCGTGCCGCAGATAATAAGTTATCAGGGCCGACTTTCAAACGCGGGTGGCAATTTGCTCGGAGGCGCGTCAGGAACCAGTTATTATTTCCGTTTTTCAATTTACAGCGCTTCAACAGCGGGAACAAAAATTTGGCCTACGGGAACCGCTTGTACCCATACACGCACTGTGCGCGAAGGAGTATTTACCGCCGGAATCGGAGACACTTTAGAGTGCGCGGATGTTTTGGACTTTAATTTTCAGGATTACAACGAAACTTATTTGGAAATCCAAGTTTCTTCCGATGATTCTACTTTTGAAACTTTAACTCCGCGTCAGAAAATAACTTCTTCCGGCTACGCGATAAACGCGAGCACTACCCAAGGGTACGCGCCCGGTTCAAACGCGGGCCAGCTTCTTAAATTTGACGCCTTTTCCGCCGGCGATATTCTTTACGCTTCAAGCGACAATGTTTTGGCAAGACTTGCGAAGGGAAGCAACGGGCAAGTGCTGAAACTTTCAGGAGATTTGCCTTCATGGTCGGCTGATTTGCAGTCAAGCGGAGGCGCCGGCGCGTGGGCTACTTCTACTGATGGTTTGTATTTGTACCCCGAAGACACTTCGGATGTCGTGGTTATCGGCAGCAATGCCACTACTTCGGATTGGCTCTCCGGCACCAAATTGGAAATAGTCGGCGGAACTTTAATGGACGCCGCGACCTCCACTAATCTTTACACAACGATACTGGGTGTTAATTCCGAATATTTCACCGACCTGACAGGAACAGGACTTTCTTTGTCCAGCGGCGCGCTCACAGTTGACTCAAACACTTTCTTTTCTCTTGCGTCGTGGTTTGCCACAACAAGCGCTCGACAAATAACAACATTGGCAAATTTAGTAACGGTCGGCACTTTGACTTCCGGTTCAACCGGAGCCGGGTTCACGGTGAATCTTGATTCTTCAACTCTAACTTGCACGGATTGCATAAAAGACAACGACATTGATTTTGGCACAGGAGCCAACCAAGTTTCAACCGACGATTTGACCGAAGGCTCGACAAACCTGTATTACACTGATGCCAGAGCCAGATCAGCGTTATCAGAAAGCATCACGGGTATTGATTACAACAGCGGAACAGGGGCGTTCTCCCTTACAACCAATTACATAATACCCAAAACCGCTTCCACCACCAACTGGAACAATTTTTACGATAATCCTTCCACCGTCATTACCGCCGGCGACGGCATTGATTGGTCAACGAATACCTTAAATGTTGATGTTACCGGCGATTGGACAGGAACGATTGATGGAAACAATTTTGCCGGCGGAGCGATTGGCGCAGGTGAATTGATTTACGGAGGAAGCGCCGGTTCGTTTTCTGAATTAGCCGCCGGAACTTCCGGATATATCTTAATGTCTGATGGTTCAGCCGCTCCTTCTTGGGTGGCAACTTCCACTTTTATTCTGTCATCGGAAATTGACACTTTTGCCGAACTTGACGCGATTGTGGCTGATGGCGATTTGGCGGTGCTTTCTTCCGCCATGACAGGAACATTTGACGGAATAGATTTTACCAATGGAGTTTTAGCTCAAAACGCCTTATGGTATGGCGGAGCTGGCAACGCGCCTTCAGAACTTGCTTTGGGCACTTCCGGATTCATCCTCGCTTCCTCGGGAGGGCTGCCCGCCTGGACTGCCACGACAACAATACCGCTAGCCGGAGATGTTTCCGGAACTCTGTCAGCCACAGTAGTCGGAGACGATTCCCATGCTCACACCGGCGCGACTATTTCCGGTCTAGCCGTGGCTGATTTTACTTCGCCCAATCTCTCGCTATGGACAAATGATTCCAACTTTATCGCCCTCACCGACCTATCGGCAACA
>JAZDEB010000050.1:0-4345 GCA_043809165.1 Candidatus Liptonbacteria bacterium | reverse complement strand
ACAGAAGAAGAGCCAGCATGAAAAAATTTTACCTGACAACAACGCTGCCGTATGTAAACGCCGAGCCGCACATTGGTTTTGCGCTGGAGATAGTACAGGCAGATGTGGTTGCGCGGATTAAGCGCGCCGAAGGATACGAAGTAGTGTTTAACTTTGGCACGGACGAGCATGGTGCAAAAATATACGAGAAAGCACGCGAAGCAGGAAAGGATCCGCAGGCATATGCAGACGAGTACGCAGTCAAATTCGACAACCTTAAGCAGGCATTGAACTTGAGCTATACGAATTTTATCCGCACTACGGATCCGCACCACATGTCTGCCGCCCAGGAATTTTGGAAGCGCTGCGATGCGAGCGGGGACATATATAAGAAACAGTATAAGGTTAAATACTGCGTCGGTTGCGAACTGGAAAAAACCGATTCAGAGTTGGAGAACGGGCAATGCCCGATACATCCGGACCGCGATTTGGAAATCCGCGAAGAGGAAAATTATTTTTTTAGGTTTTCTAAATACCGGAGACAGCTTTTAGATTTATACGAATCTACGCCGGATTTTGTTATTCCGGAACGGCGTATGCGCGAGATAATTTCTTTTGTGGAGGGCGGGCTTGAGGACTTCAGCGTTTCGCGCCTTAAAGAAAAAATGCCATGGGGAATACCGGTCCCGGGAGACGATACGCAAGTACAGTACGTTTGGTTTGATGCCTTAATAAATTACATTTCGACTTTGGGCTGGCCGGAGAACGAAGAAAATTTCAGTGCTTATTGGCCCGGTATCCAGTTTGCCGGCAAAGACAACCTGCGCCAGCAATCGGCAATGTGGCAGGCCATGTTGTTATCAGCGGGTCTTACTCCGTCTAAGCAGGTAATCATACATGGGTTTATAAACAGCAACGGGCAAAAAATGTCCAAATCGCTTGGCAATGTAATTTCTCCATTTGATATTGTGGGCCGTTACGGAACCGATGCCCTGCGCTTTTGGCTTTTAAGGGAGCTTAGTCCGTTCGAAGACGGAGATTTTACCTGGGACAAATTCGAAGCCCGCTACCAGGGCGACCTGGCGAATGGTTTGGGAAATTATGCTGCGCGCGCATTAACGCTTGGTGGAAAAGCCGGAGCGATGCAATTCAAACAGCCGGAGGCGGATGTGTTGGAGCAGGTTGAGAAAACGCGCGAAGCGGTTTCTGTAAACATGGCGGCTTATAAATATAATGAAGCACTCGCTGCGATCTGGGAATTAATCTCGTTTGGCGATGCGTATCTAAATAATAAAAAACCATGGGAAGGCAATGGCAATGCGTATGCAATTTATAATGCTGTTGTGATTCTGGATCACGTAGCCGCACTTTTAAAACCATTTCTGCCGGGCGCAGCGGAAAAAATAACAGGAGCTATTACCTGGAAATCTGAACATGATCTGGAGGTTGAAAAAATAGGATCATTGTTCCCGCGCCTGGATTCAGCCAAACCAGCTAATTGATTATGAAATATTTCGATGCGCATACGCACGCCCACTTCGCGGCGTTCAAAGATGATTACCGCGACGTGATCGCCCGAGCATTGCGCGAAGAGGTCGGCTTGGTTACAGTGGGTACGCAAAAAGACACGTCGCGGCGGGCAATAGAGGTGGCGCATGAATTCGAAAACGAACCGGTATATGCTACCGTTGGTTTACATCCCATACACACAGAAGCATCGTTCCATGATGCCGGAGAGCTTGGTGATACTCCAGAAGCCAAAGGATTTACCAGTCGCGGAGAAGAATTCGATTTTGAAGCGTATCGCAATATGGCTCTAGACCCAAAGGTGGTGGCGATAGGGGAATGCGGTTTGGATTATTACCGTTTGGGTCCGGAAAGCAAAACAAAACAAGCCGAAGTATTTGTCGGGCAGGTTGAGCTTGCTCGTGCGGTAAATAAGCCATTAATGGTGCATTGCCGCCGGGCCTTCCCGGACCTTATAGCACTAATAAAAGAGCACAAAGACAAGCTGCGGGACGAGCCCGGCATTATACATTTTTTTACCGGTACACTGGATGAAGCTAAAATTTTATTAGATCTTAATTTTTCCTTTACATTTGGAGGTGCGATTACTTTCCCGCCGAGAAAAGGACAGAGCGAGGGGGCTTATAACGAAACAATCGGGTTTCTCCCGACCAACTACATATTGAGCGAAACCGACGCTCCGTATGTTGCACCAATACCCTATCGAGGCAAGCGCAATGAACCAAGCTATGTAATCGAAGTAGTTAAAAAATTGGCAGAATTGAAAAACGTGAAAACCGACGAAATGGCAATGCAGATTTCATTAAATGCTAATAGAGTTCTCGGTATATAAATAAATCCTGATAAATAATAAGTAATTAAGTTTTATAAAAAAGACGAGGCGCCGGAGCGTGATTTTGCTCCAGCGCCGTATTTTAGTTTTTCTCCCGGCGGAGTTGGTTCACGCCACTGCAGCCCTGTCCTTGCACCATGGAGTATTGGCAACGGGCTGACAGAGGCTCCTGTTTACATCAAAGATGACGCGCCCGTCATCCTTTCTCTCCACGAATGCGGTGCCGTCCCTGCGATTGCAGCGGTACTTAGATCCTACTGCATAGATCGGTCCGTAATCCAGGGCACAGGTGTAAATTGCGCAAAACACGGCAAGCTCGATCCCGGTGAACGGCGAATTACCCTCGGTGTTTATGTATGCGGCCCTGTCGCTGGGGCGCATCTCCGCATAGCAACGCCCATCGCGCACTCCTCGGAGAAGGTAAGCGGTCCCAGGCAGTTCAACGTCGTCGCGCAAGTGGCTACGGTCTACTTGGTTCTTGCCATGAAGTCCGTTCACCACGATGCCGTAGAGTAACCCGACCAGATCAATCCTGTGCGGATCGCGCATCAGGAGAAACGGGTCGTGCTCCGGCAAGTCGTACTCGAGGTCGTGGAATTCGCTTGGGCTTGCGCCTCGTTCCATCCAAAACTCAACCTGGTACTTGAAAAGTTCGGCTGAGGTGCGGGGCGCAGGCAACATCAGGGCGTTGTATTCGTCCAGAGTGATTACGGCCGTCTCAGGAGACATCTCATCACCTCCTTCCCATCTCTAATGACCTGTACGTTTAATAAGGCAAATAAGACCCATAGTCAAGTTGCCCTGGCTGCGGATTTTAGCTAATATATAAAGCATTGTGGCATGAAATATAACTTTTCAAAGATCGAAAAGAAATGGCAGGACGAGTGGCGAAAGAAGAAAATTTACGAACCTAAATTAAAATCCGCCAAAAAGCCGTTTTATAACCTGATGATGTTCCCATATCCTTCCGCAGAAGGGTTGCATGTTGGGAATATGTATGCCTTTACCGGCTCGGACATTTACGGCCGCGCCAAGCGCATGCAGGGATTCGATGTTTTCGAGCCGATTGGTTTGGACGGCTTTGGTATACACTCGGAAAATTATGCAATAAAAATCGGGGCGCACCCGATGAAGCAGGCCAAGGTTTCGGAGAAACGTTTTTATAAACAGCTCGAAATGATCGGCAACGGTTTTTCCTGGAACGAGCATGTGGAGACATACGACCCGGAATATTATCGCTGGACGCAATGGCTTTTCGTGCAATTATGGAAAAAGGGTTTGGCATACCGAAAAAAACAGGCGGTGAACTGGTGCCCGTCATGTAAAACGGTTTTGGCCGATGAGCAGGTAATTTCCGGAAAATGCGAACGCTGCGGTACAGTGGCTATTAAAAAAAACCTGGAGCAGTGGTTTTTCAAGATCACCAAATATGCCGACCGCTTACTTAATGATTTAGAAAAACTTGATTGGTCGGAAAAAGTAAAAATCGCACAGAAGAACTGGATCGGCCGGTCCGAAGGTGCGGAGATAGAATTCGAGATCCACGCACGGGTGGCTGGAAGGGAAGATGTTATGGAAAAAATAAAAGTATTCACCACCAGGCCGGACACGTTATACGGCGCCACATACCTGGTGCTGGCTCCGGAGCATCCGTTATTGAACAAGCTGGAATTCGGAATCGTAAACAAGGAAAGCATGGAAACATATGTGCGCGTGGCCAAGGCCAAATCCGAAGAAGACAGAATTGCCGATGAAAAAGATAAAACCGGCATTCCGCTCGTCGGCATAGTTGCGGTCAATCCTATCAACGGCCGGGAAATTCCGGTGTGGGTGGCTGATTATGTGGTGGGGCATTATGGAACAGGTGCAATAATGGCGGTGCCGGCGCACGATACCCGCGATTTTGCATTCGCCAAAAAATACGGATTGCCGATAGAAAAAGTAGTGACTGGTCCGAACGGCGATCACGAGAGCGATCGCGCAATTTCCGCCAAAGAATGTTTTGAG
>JAZDEB010000049.1:0-10712 GCA_043809165.1 Candidatus Liptonbacteria bacterium | reverse complement strand
TCTTGGCCCAATCAGCCTTAAGCTTCTTGTAATGGTCGATGCGGTTCGAAATGATGCGGAAGTTGGTAAGAGTGCCACCGAGCCAGCGCGAATTTACGTACGGGAAACCGAATTCCTCGGCAAAGGCCTTAGCACCCTCTGCGGGCGGCTGGGTGCCGATTATGAGCACCATTCCTCCAACCTGTACTTTATCGGAAAGGAACTGCACAGCTTTATCCAATCCCTCCTGCGTTTTGGTGAGATTGATTATTTCGATTTCATTGCGGTTCGTTAATATGAACGGCTTCATCCGCGGATTGGTGCGACTGCGCTTGCGACCGTAAAAAAGGCCGGCGTCTACCATCTCCTTAAAAGCCGGGTCCGTGAACAATTCTTCCTGCGGTTTGGCAGAGGTTTGAGTTAAATCCTGGTCTTCTGACATGCGGAAGATTATATAAGAAGTGGACTAAAAAAGCAAGAAATGCGAAGGGAGGGGTCGCGTCATGCGCTTCCACTCCCTGGACTAGAGGCGGCGGAGGCGGACTCCGTCGCCGAAGGTGGCCGAGAGCTCCTTCATGCCCCCGATCACGAACATGAACCACTCCTTTATTATATTGCTCAGTGTCCACCCTTTGAAGAACCTCTTCACGTCCTCCATGTCGAAGGCGTTTGATCCGGTGTCGGAGAACCAGGTTCTTTCGGGTGCGTTCACGTAGAACACGGGAACCCACTCTCCGGTGTCTGACGCCGCTATCAGGGACGGAACCTCGACGGGTCGGTTGGACCTCGACCACCCACTGCTGCGTCGTTATGCTCAAACTAACCTCCTTGGAATATCTAACTACATATTAACATAATTGTATTATTTTGTCAAAACTCCACTGCGTACTTGGCCTTCTCTCCGTCATTAAACGGGTGCTTTACCTCCTTCATCTCCGTGACCAGGTCGGCCGCATTCATGAATTCCTGCGGGGCGTTCCGCCCGGTCATTACGAGAATATTATCCGGCGGGAAATTTTTTATCGCGTTCAAGGCATTATCAATTTTTAATAAACCGAGTGATGCGGCTACGTTTATTTCGTCGAGTACAATCGTGTGCCATTCCCCCGATTTTTCGGCTTCTACAAATGCTTGCAGTGCATCTTCGGCTGCTTTTTCATGCTCCTCGCGCGGCAAATTATCTTCCAATATTCCCACAAAACCCTTCCCGAGTTTTCTGATTTCAAAATTTTCTTTCGGTATATTATACCGTTTGGCAAATTCATCCTCGCCGGAGATCCACGGTCCTTTAATAAATTGGATCATTAATGTTTTTTTGCCTCGTCCCGCGGCGCGAAACATTTGGCCCAATGCTGCAGTGGTTTTACCCTTGCCGTTACCGGTGAAAAGAAGAATCATCGTAAAAATATTTTAGCACAAAAAGGTCAAGCGATAATCCCGCCGCCAAGCATTTCCCCTGCTTTGGAGTACCAAACTGCGGATTGGCCTTCGGCTACGAACTTCTGCGGCACGGCAAACGTGAGTGTTCCTTTTTTACCGCGGACTTTTAGTATTGCCTTGCCAAGCGGCTGGCGGTAACGCACGCGGGCCATTGCCGACACTTCAGAATTTGCACCTGGCCGGGGCGAGATAAAATTCATTTCCACCAACGAGATTTTTTTGTGGAACAGGGCCTCGTTGAACTCTCCTTCGGCAACAACAAGCTTATTTTTCTTTATATCTTTAGCGGCGACGTAATTGGCCTTGGTGTCTATATTCCCATGCACGCCAAGCAAACGGTTCTTTTGCTGCAAATTTAATCCGTGGCGCTGGCCGATCGTATAAAAATATGCGCCTTCGTGCTCGCCGATTTTCTCGCCGGTTACCGTAACAATGTCGCCGCGGCGAGCGGGTATGTATTCTTTCAAAAAATCCTCAACGGATACTTTGCCCAAGAAACAGATCCCTTGAGAATCTTTTTTAGCGGCCGTCGGCAATCCGGCGCGCGCGGCAATCTTCCTCACTTCCGGCTTCAATAATTTACCAAGAGGGAATAGACAATATTTCAAGTCGTTTTGGGTTAAGGACCACAAAAAATACGACTGGTCTTTATTTGTGTCGCGTGCCGAATATAAAGCATTAATCGGCCACGCAGATTTAGCCGATCGAGAGAAATGACTTACCGAATGGCGTTTCTTCTCCAACCTCACATAATGCCCGGTAGCAATATAATCTGCACCCATCGCCCGCGCTTTATCTAAAAATAATCCGAATTTTATCTCGCGGTTGCACATTACGTCCGGATTGGGCGTGAGGCCGGCACGATAGCCGCGAACCATATAATCGACCACCCGGTCTTTGTATTCCTTTTTAAAATCCCAAGTATAAAATGGGATTTTTAAATGTTCAGCTACTCGGCGGGCATCTTCAGCATCGCGCTCGGCGCAGCCATCCAGGTTATAGCAGCGCATGAAAACACCGACTACATCGTAGCCCTGTTTTTTAAGCAGTAATGCAGCCACCGACGAGTCCACTCCACCGGACATGGCTACGAAAACTGTTTTTGACAATTTATTGGACATATTGTGCTTGGCTCAGGCCAATACTATAATACATTGCATGGATTATGGAAGGATTGACGCCATAGTGAACCCGGCAGTGGCCGTTTTTTCGTTCATTGTGGTCGCGGCGTTCATAGTGCTTACATTCGTGCTTGATTACCACTTGCGTACCTACAGTACGTCTTTGCTCAAGCTTACCGTGCTCCGAATCGCATATCTTGGGTTTTCTGTGTTCTTATTGGTAATTATGATGTTTTCTTTATTATTCCTTTATTCTTAATTTATCCATGCTCGAACTTCACTCCGACGAAAAAATACTCAAAGAATTCCGGCGGCACTGGTTAACGCTTCTCGAAACCGGTTTAGCTATGCTCTTGTTGGCCGCGTTTCCGTTCGTGGTTGAAGGTTTCCTAAATTCTTTCGAAAGCGTACGCGGAGTGATCCGGCACTATCAATCGCACATCCTGCTCCTGGAATCGGCATGGCTCTTAATACTTTGGATGAATTTCGCAATCGCCTGGACAAGTTATTACTTAAACGTCCTGGTTATTACCAATCACCGCGTAATCGATATACAGCAAATCAGCTTATTCAAGCGGAATATCTCGGAACTTCGCCTGGAGAACATTGAAGATATTGCCGTAGAAATCCCGGGGTTTTTAGCATCATGGCTGGACTATGGCAACATTACGCTCCAAACTGCCGGCGAACACGATGAATTTATATTCGAAAACGTGCACCACCCGGAATTAGCCAAGGATTTTATCTCGAATTGCTGCGAGGCGCATATAGACGAACTTAGAGCCACGGGCGTTGTGCCAGAAAAAGCAATCGGTAAATCGTAATGAGCGTTACGATTTATCCACGCGTTCCACGTATTCCCCTGTTTGGGTATTAACTTTAATTACGTCGTCGGTGTTCACAAAAAGCGGTACGGCTATTTTCGCGCCTCCTTCTATCTCTACCGTTTTATTCCCGCCCTGCGCGGTGTTTCCCTTTATTGATGGCGGGGCTTCCACCACTTTAAAATCCATCTTTACTGGCAATTGAACGTTAATTATCTTTTCGTTGAACACGAGTGTGGTAATGACGGTATTCGGTTTCAGGAAACGATCCTGTGCGCCAATCTGTTCTTTGGTTAGCGAGAAGCGGTTCTTCGGGTTCCCTTCTTCGTGGAACCAGTATTCTCCGCGGCCCTGGTAAATGAATGCTGCGTTGCGGCGCTCTATCTCCGCTTCTTCGAATTCATCGCTGGCCTGCCAGTTACGGTCAATGATCTTGCCGTTTATTAAGTTCTTGATTTTGGTCTGCATAACGGCTTTGCGTTGTTGCATGCGCAAAAACCCGGATTCCAGCACTTCGTATGGCTGGCCGTCGAGCACGAAGATAACACCTTTCTTTAATTCGCCGTATGAAAGCATGTTTTTATAAGAGAGTTCTTAGACGCGACACAGTGTAACATAAGCGATTAGTTATCGCAACATAAAAACCAGCGAAGTCCTTCGCTGGTTTTTATTTGCTAAAACAAGTCGCTTGAGCTTTCCTTTTCCGCGCTCTCTGCTACGGTATGCGCCGTATGTGTGCTGCCTTCCGGTTCTTCGATCTTAAGGTTTACACGGGCATTGTTTTTGATGCCTACAATCCTTAAAAGCGAGCGGATGGCTTTGGCAGTCATGCCCTGCCGCCCTACTACCTGGCCCATGTCGTTTGCGTGCACATGGAGGGTGAGGAGCACTCCGCGCTCGTCGACCTTGCGGTCAACACGCACGTCTTCGGGATGGTCAACCAAGGCCTTTACCAAAAACTCCAGGAACTCCTGGTCCCCTTCCTTTTTTGCTTCTTCGTTCATTTACAGAATTTTCTTTCCTCTCGACCTTTCGGTTCAGAATTTTTATTCGGCTTTCGCTGCTTCGGCGGTCACTTTCGCTGCTTCTTTGGTTTTTGCCTTAATGTGCAACACACGCTTTGGCTTGGATAAAATCTCGTTAGATACTAAAAGATTATGCACGGTAAAGCTCGGCTGGGCACCTTTATCGATCCAATGCAAAACACGATCCTTCTTGAATGCGGCTTTTTTTGTGTCTATTGCATATGAACCAAGGTCTTCAACCGGAGGGGCAATTAATTTTGAACGCTTCTCGGCCACAACCAAGCGGTAGCTCGGCTGCCCCTTTTTACCTATGCGCTGTAATCGGATTACTAACATGATTGGTAGAGAATATAAGAAATCCTGATAAATTGCAAGTTTTTATGTGCGGCCGGCATATTCTTCTAGCTTAAGTGAAACCACATTAGACACACCATCTTCGTCCATGGTCATGCCGTAAAGTATGCTCGCGGCTTCCATCGTCGCCCGATTATGCGTCACCAGGATAAATTGAGTTTCTTTTGAAAATTGTTTTAACATCTCGGCGAAACGCTTGGCATTCCGTTCATCGAGCGGAGCGTCAACTTCATCCAACACCAGGAATGGCGGCGGACTTACTGAAATTAAAGCAAAAAGCGCTGCGATGCCCACCAAGCTCCTTTCGCCGCCAGAAAGCATTTCCAGTGACGTAATGTGCTTTTTGGGCAATTTAACGTGCATTTCCACCCCTTCTTCTGCAACCTCTTCCTCTTCCAGCCCCTCTACCGCATCCTTAATTTGTGATTCGCTGCCAAGCTCGGCTGCCGATTCCTTGTTCTCGGCTTCTGCTTGTTTTTTTGGTTTCGGCTCGGACAGGACTAATTCTGCATGTCCGCCATCGAACATCAGTTCGAAGAAGGTCTGTAGTTCTTTATTGATTCTCACGAGCGCAACATCGAATTCTGTCTTTATTTTTCCTTTAAGTTCCGCGATTAAATTCTTTAAGTCATCCCCGGCCTTTTCCAAGTCGGCAGATTCGCGGTTCAAATATTCATACCGCGCCTCTGTTTCCTCGGTTTCTTTTACCAGGGCGCGGTCAACTTCGCCAATGCTTGCCAGGTCGCCGCGCAATTTGAATATGCGCCGCTCCATATCTCCGCGCGAAAGCGAAGATGCCACCGACATTACATTATGAAATTCTTCCGGGCGCCTGCTGGCCTGTTCCACCTGGCGTTTCCATTCGTCAATGCGCAAGGTAATGCGTTCTTTTTCGAACCCGTAATCGCGCCTTTCGTTTTCCCATTTCTCCAACTGCTTTTTTGCGCGATCAAGCGCCGCCACCGCCTCCTTAAATTTCACATAAAATTCTTCCTGGCTTTTTTCTAAAACGCGCTCGCGCTCGGCAAGTTCTTTCATTGACTGCTCCAACCCAGTAAGCTGTTTTTCTATCGCTTCAAATTGCTTTTTGATATCGTCTCGCGGCGCAGAAACTTCGCCTTCGCCGCTCCGGGTTTCTATAACAAAATCAATATCTTTGATTAAGCGGCCGATGTGCGCCTTCGCCGTGCCAGCATCCTGCCAGTCAAACGCATCCAGCGCTTCGCGGATTTTTCCCACTAGCGAATAAAGCGACTCGTGCGACGGCAAATGTTTTTTGTAATCGCTCGCATCTTTTATCTCCAACTGCGCCTCCAGTTTACCGATTTCTTTTTGCAGGCGGCTGCGCGCATCCAATAACGCCCTGGTGCGGGTCTTGATCGTATTCAATTCTTCCCGCTCTTCCGGCGCGGTTTTCTCCACATCGGCCAAATGTTTTTCCGCCGCTCGGCGCACGCGTTCCAATTCCGGATACTCTTTTTGTTTTTCGGCAATTTTTTTGTCCGAATCGCGCAAGCTTGCCGATAATTCGCGATAGGCGATGCCGAAGAAATCTTTTTCGAGGCCATTCAATTCTTCTTCAAGCGATCCGCGGCGCTCCCAACGCGAGGTCTGGCGTTTCAGTGATCTTAAATACGGCAATATTTCTTCTGTTAATGCGCGGACTTTATCCAGGTTAATTCGAGCGTGCTTAAGGCGCCGCTCCGCTTCCGCTTTCTTTAATTCGTATTCGCGAAGCCCGAGCATTTCTTCTATCATCTCACGGCGCTCTTTTGGCGATACGCGAATGAACATATCGCTATTTCCCTGCGTAATCACCACCAACCCGCGCGCACCCAACCGCGCTTGCGCGAAAAAATCCACCAGGTCCTTAAGGCGCACTTCCGCATTATTTATAAAATACTGGTTATCTCCGCTACGGTTCACCCGCCGCGACACCACTATTTCCGAAAAATCTACCGGGAAGAAATTATCTATGTTTTCAAAATAAAGATTCGCCTGCGCCTGCCCGAAACGTGCGCGCTTGGCCGTGCCTCCGAAAATCAGGTCTTCGGACTTGCCGCCGCGCAAGTTTTTCGCATCTCGCTCGCCCAACAACCAACGGATTGCATCAATAATATTCGATTTGCCCGAACCGTTCGGTCCGACAATCGCCGTAATGCCTGCCGGGAATTCAAGGTTTACGCGGTCGGCAAAAGATTTAAACCCAGTAAGTTCTAGTCGCTTAAGTAATTGCGGCATACGTTAGTAATCAAATTGCTATTTTCTATAGAATGTTTCCAGTGCCTGTTTGGCGGCTTCGACTTCAGCTTCCTGTTTGGACATCCCTTCGCCTTCGGCAATAAATGCATTGTCGTAATACACTCCCACCCGGAATATGCGGCGGTGCGCCGGACCCGATTCGTCTATCACCTGGTACGTGGGAGTGACTTTCATCCTTTCCTGGACCATTTCCTGCAGCTGGCTCTTCGGGTCTTTGTAACTTTTTGCCTCGAGAATTTCCGGCAAATGTACCATCACAAATTTCATGATGAAATTTTTAGCGACGGCGAAGCCCTGGTCCAAATATATCGCTCCGATCAATGCTTCTATGGTATTCGCCAAAATCACTTCGCGCGCTTTTGAGATGTCCGCACGTTCGCCCTTAGACATTAAGATATATTTATCCAGCTGCAAATCCGCAGCTACCTTTCCCAAGCGCTGGTAATTTACCAATGATGCACGGAGTACGGTTAATTGTCCTTCCGGGTATTCCGCAAACTGTTGGAACAGGTCCTCACTGACCGCCAATTCTAAAACCGCATCGCCCAGATATTCCAAGCGTTCATTGTGCGGCAATCCCCATTCGGGATGTTCATTTAAATAGGAGCGGTGCGTAAGCGCTTCCTCTAAAAGCTCCTTACGCTTGAACACGATCCCGATTAAATGTTCTAGATCATTAAATTCCGGCATAGTTCTCATCGTTCCCCTCTTTTAGTTTATCTTCCGCTTTCCGCTCCATCTTATTTTCTCCGGCTTTTTTATTTTTCTCCTCCTCCTTGATTGTGCGGTATACGGTGCCAAGTACACCGTTTACAAAACGGCTGGCATTCGGACCGCCATAGCTCTTAGCCATTTCGATAGCTTCGTTGATCGCCACCTTGGGCGGCACCTCATTGTGGTCCGCAAATAAAAGTTCGTAAAGGCCGATGCGCAAAATATTCCTATCGATCACCGCAATTTTCGGGAGCGGCCATTCCGGCGCGGCCTTAACGATAATGCTATCTATCTCCAGCAAATGTTCCACCACGCCCTTCATGATGCGCCACGCAAAATCTGGCTCGTCAATGCCGGGAGCGAACTCTGTGAGGTTCCGTTCGAGAATAGCAACCAAATCCTTTTTTTGACGATGAAAATCCCACTCGTACAAGGATTGTAAAATGACCGTTCTGACCAGATGTCGAGTTGCCATTTTAAGGAGCTATTGCGTTATCAATGGAGCATGCGAACGTGAGTGCGGTTTAAGTAGTTATTTTTTCCCGCATTGCGGGCAGGCACGGTGCGACAACTTCGGCCCTTTGCAGTTGGTGCAAACAAGAAGACGCTGCTTTTTCATTGCTAAATGTGAGCGCCGCCTGCCTACCTTGCCTTTGGTATGATGTTTTGTTGGTACGCCTCCCATGTCCTAGGTGTCTAAGTGTATAGATAGAATATAAAATCAGGAGAGGAAAGTCAATCTATGTACGATACTGGGCCCCAGTTTCTTAATCCGGCGGTAGTGCAGCCGGGTGCCGTATCCTTTGTGTATTTCAAAACCATAACCCGGATATTTTTTGGCCAACCGGACCATTAGCTGGTCGCGGTTTTCTTTAGCGATTATTGAGGCCAGGGCTATTGCTTTGATTTTTTCATCCCCTCTTATGATGGTTTTTGCGCCGATTTTTTGGCTGTTTTCTTTATTTTTTATATAGAGACCGCCATCCAGGAAAATTTTATGTAGTTTTGATAATTTATTGATTTTTATGATTTCCCTGCCGTTTTTCGTGCTTTTATTGGCGCGCATTGCGCAAAGGCGCACAAAAGCGCTGTGGGCGGCACGATTGGCAGCGCGCGCAATATTAATCCTGTCTATCGTAACCGGATACGCACGCCCGATTGTATATTCAATGTGCGGATTGGTTTTTAGATATTCAACCCATTTTTTGCGCCGTGTGTGCGATAAGCGCTTGGAATCTTTTAATATGCCCAATTGTTTTTTGGAGTATTTAAATTTATTCGAGATTTTTAATGCCGCGACAACCACCGGTCCGGCTAAAGGCCCGCGGCCTACTTCGTCTATGCCTATGGTATATCGCATAAAGATTATCTAAACGATTCTTAAATTGATAAACCGAGTTTAAGGGAATTATAAACCAATATGAGTCCTATAAAAATGATGAACGGCCGGGTTCCCCACGAAGCGCGTGTAGCGCATCGGGAACCCGACCGTTGTGTCCGCAGTGGGCCGCGGCGACGTTACTTCTGTCGGCGCGGTTACTGCATGTTGTTGATCAGGAAGTAGCGGTTGCCGGCGCCCTGGTAGCACTAGGCGTCGAAACGGGGCACCCGGAACCGCTCCTCGGCGACCGCGGGGTTGGCCTTGGCGACCATGATGGCCGCCGCCGCTCTCGACCCGATGTTGAGGTCCTTCCACTTGTCGGACTCGACGCTGAAGGCGGAGGGGCCGGCGCGCTGGTTCTCCATGCCCAGCTTCGCCGTGACCGCGTCATTGCAGCCGCCGTAGCCGTTGCCGCTGTACTCGAAGTTCATCGTGGCCGCGCCGTCCGCGAGCGGGACGTGCCGGGCCGAAGACGTGGTGTCCGTGCCCGCGGCCATGGTGGCGGCGAGCACCTCCGGGGACTCGACGACGGCCGCGGAGACGCCGGCGCCCAGGAACTGGGTGGCGGTCGTCGCGCGAGGGCCGGCGGTGTCGGTGGCGAGGTCGATCGTGACGGTGACGGTGACGGCGGGGAACTTGCCCATCTTGTCCTTCGAATATCCACCGATCGCGGTCGCGTCGGGCGGCCCGAGGGCCAGCGCGGCGAGCGCGAGGGCGGGCATCACGAAGCGCATCTTCATGCCGTGTACCTCCTCTCTTCTCTTCCTGTTCTGTTTTGCGGCTCGAATCGAATGACTACGAAACGAACGTTCTGCCGCACATTATTGCATATACCATAAAACATGTCAATACCACCTCCAAAAACCCGCACCCACCCCTGTCAAGTGGGCTTATTTTGCCTTAAAAATTAACCCCGTTTAGCGTCGGCAACAGCAAAATATAAATTACTGCCGTAAAAACCAAAAACAAAACGCCGGCGATTATGTTTGCCCGCCGCTTTTTTATTATTCCAATCATAAATGCGCCAATTCCAGTAGCTAGTAAAAGAAATATTAGGGCGCGAGGATCGGTCATATCCCCTTAACTATAACATTAATTGTGCGCTGGACCTGAAAATATTTAGGAGAGATGATTAGAAACAAGTTTAGTCATCTCGAACATGCTGACTGTCGATTTGCCACCAAAGACTTTTTTGAGATTCTCATCGGCATTGATGTTGCGTTTATTAGCGGTGTCTTGCAAATTATTCTTTTTAATGTAAACCCAAAGCGCTTTCACCACCTCGGATCGTGGCATCGGACCCTTCCCGACCACTGCCGCAAGCTCCGGACTGATTGTCATCGGCTTCATAAACGCTGAATTAGCCATAGATGTTGTTTGTTGTTTTTTTTATTGATTAAGTTAATGATACTTGGGATATTAAAAATGGCAAGTACTGCTCCATCTTGCTCCGCAAAGGAACGAAAGCTTTGACCTTTGGTGCGCGGGATGGAAGATGTTAGAACTTATCATACTCGTCTAAATTCATTAGCACAGCTACCAAACTTAGATGAGGGGTAGTGAACGTTCACTACCCCTCATCTAAGTTTGGTAGCTGTGCTAATGAATTTAG
>JAZDEB010000048.1:0-9271 GCA_043809165.1 Candidatus Liptonbacteria bacterium | reverse complement strand
CTGACCGCGACATAGATTTCCGCGTAGCCACATTCCCGACTCCGCTTGGCGAAAAAATCGCCGCGCGCGTACTTGACCCGACAATTGGCTTGCGCGGATTCGAGGAATTGGGATTGGCTGGCGGCAATTTGGATATTGTAAAAAGCGGTCTCGAAAAGCCGTTCGGCATGATCCTTGTTACCGGCCCCACCGGATCCGGTAAAACCACAACGCTTTATGCGTTGCTGGAAAAATTGAACCGCGAAAACGTAAACATTGTTTCGCTGGAAGACCCGGTTGAATATTTCATTGCCGGATTAAACCAGTCGCAGGTGCGCCCGGAGATTGGTTATGATTTTGCTTCTGGGCTGCGGCAGATCCTGCGCCAGGATCCGGACATTATAATGGTCGGTGAAATCCGCGACAAAGAAACTGCAGGCCTTGCGGTGCAGGCCGCGCTTACCGGCCACATTGTACTTTCCACTTTGCATACCAATAATGCCGCGGGCGTTATTCCGCGATTGCTGGACATGGGTATAGACGCATTTCTCCTGCCGGTTTCGCTGAATTTGATGATTTCGCAGCGCCTGGTCGGTTTGCTCTGTCCAGATTGCAAGAAAGGATTTCCAGCGCCGAAGCAAGTAGAAGAGATAGTCGAACGTTCGTTGCAGGGACTACCTCCCGAAGTTGGTAAAAAATACCCGGCTCCGCACACCATTTACCGCGCCGAGGGCTGTCCGAAATGCAAGAACCGCGGCATCGTCGGACGGATGGCTTTATATGAAGTTTTGATGATGTCGCAGGAATTGGAAGAAGCGGTTAATTCCGGTGCGACTTTGCAAAAGATAATAAAAGCGGCTAAGTCGCAGGGGATGGTTACGCTTCGCGAGGACGGCGTACTAAAATCTCTGGCGGGGCTGGTATCCATAGAAGAAGTGATGAGGATCACGGAAGAAATGTGATACAATGAGCACCAATGGCTGATAATAACTACTTCGAAAAACTAAAAGAACTGCTTACCGCCACTGCGCGCGAAAACGCCTCCGACCTGCATATTGGTGTTGGAAGAAAACCGACATTGCGCATAGACGGTGTTCTGGTCCCGTTGGAAAAAGAAGCGATTTTGACTCCGGAAGCGGTGGAGGGGTTGATTATGAGCTTCCTCACTAAAGAGCAGGTTGAGAAACTAAATCGTTTAAAGCAAATAGATTTTGCGTACAGCTACGAAGACAAAGCCCGTTTCAGGGTAAATGTTTATTTCCAGCGCAATTTCCTTGCCGCAGCGTTGCGTTTGATCCCGGGGCAAATCCGTACAATAGATGAACTCGGCCTGCCGCCGATTCTCCACGATTTCGCTAAACTTTCACAAGGGTTTGTGCTGGTAGTGGGTCCGGCCGGGCACGGCAAGTCAACAACGCTCGCCGCCATCCTGGATGAAATAAACCACACCCGCGCCGACCACATTATTACAATCGAAGACCCAATCGAATACCTTTTTACCCAGGATCGCGCGATTACTTCGCAGCGCGAAGTGGGTACGGACGTTGAAACGTTCCACAGCGGCTTGCGCACGCTGCTCCGCCAGGACCCGGACGTGGTAATGATCGGTGAAATGCGTGATGCGGTATCAATTGCAACGGCAATGACCGCGGCAGAAACCGGCCACCTGGTGTTTTCAACGCTCCACACCAACTCCGCATCGCAAACCATAGACCGCATAATCGACTCGTTCCCACCGGAGCAGCAGTCGCAGGTAATCTCCCAGCTCGCTGCAACTTTGGTGGGCATTATTTCACAGCGGCTCATGCCGCGCATCTCCGGTGGCCGCATACCGGTAACGGAAATCATGATTGTTAATCCGGCCATCAGGAACCTTATCCGCGAACGCAAGACCTACCAAATTGATCTTGTTATTGAAACAAGCTTGCAGGAGGGCATGATTACCCTTAACCGTTCCATGGCCAACCTGGTGAAGAATAAGGAAATCAACATGGAAACCGCGGAGTTATATTCACAAAATCCGGCAGAGCTAAAAATATTGCTCGAGCGGATGTAACTATCCATGAAGTTCGAATACCAAGCGCGCACCAAAGAGGGTGAATCCCAGGTGGGGTTCGTGGAGGCCGCTAACCGCGACATGGCTGCAACCATACTCGGAAGCCATAATCTTTTTGTTTTGCGCCTGAACCAGACCGGAGGCGCACATTGGTACGACGGCTTAACGGCGTTCTTTAGCGGGGTAAAGCGTAAAGACATGGTGATCTTTACCCGCCAATTATCCACGCTTTTGGAAGCACAGCTGTCGCTCGAAAAAGCGCTATCTATGCTTTTTGAGCAAACAGAAAACGAGACGCTTAAAGAAGCGGTTTACCAAATGTCGCAGGACGTGGCGGCCGGTCTTGCCTTTTCGCAAGCTATGGAACGCCAGCCGATGTTTTCCAAATTTTTCGTAAGCATGATCCGCTCGGCGGAAGTTACCGGGAAGCTCAGCGAAGTAGCCGGCTTCCTCGCAGATTATACCGAGCAGGAAGCGGTGCTGGTGGACAAGGTCCGTTCAGCATTGGTTTATCCGGCGATATTGATTGTTCTCTTCGGCGTAGTCGTGTTTATCATGGTTACTTTCGTATTCCCGCAGCTCTCTCCGGTTTTTGCCGAATCAGGTGTAGCCCTGCCTTTATATACGCGCATAATGCTTGGCGTCGGCGACTTCCTCTCCAAGTTCTGGTTCGTGGTGGTGCTGGTCTTTGCCTTCGGCGTGATCATGCTTATTGATTATCTCCACACTGCGGAAGGCAAAGCGCTTTCGGATGACGTTAAAATACACGCCCCGGTTTTCTGGAGGGTTTTCGTACCGATTACCTTAACACGCTTCGGCAATGCCTCGCGCATGCTTATCCGCGGCGGCATACCTTTGGCGCAAGCCATGGAGATTGTTGCGGAGACAATCGACAACGCGGTTTACGAAGACGTACTCCACGAAGTCGCTAACAGTTTGCGGAGTGGCGTACTCTTATCCGAAGCACTCGCCGAGCATCCTGAATATTTCCCGCCGATTGTTACTCAAATGGTGGCGGTAGGGGAAATGACCGGCCAGCTAGACCAGATATTCACCCGCATTACCGGGTTTTACCAGCGCGAAGCGGATGCAATCGTAAATAATTTGGTGGATTTAATACAGCCGTTACTTCTCGTGTTCATCGCCGTAGGCATCGGCTTCCTGTTCGCTTCCATACTTCTCCCAATATACCAATTGACCGGAAGTATACGTTAAGCGATAATTAACATTATGAAAATTAAATCATCTAAGGGCTTTACTCTTATTGAAATGTTGATCGTGATTGCGGTTATCGGCATTCTCGCATCATTGGTGTTGGTGGGTCTTGGTCCGGTGCAGAAGCGCGGCCGTGATGCAAGGAGGATTTCCGACTTGCGCCAGGTGCAGAATGCGCTGGAGCTTTATTTCAGCAAGGAAGGGCATTATCCGGACGCTACTACGTATTCGGAGTTGGATACAGATATCTCAACCGCGGGAATAGGTGTATCCAAATTACCGCATGACCCGAACTGGCGCGTTGGCTCAACGTCCGAAGATTATGTTTACAGGGCTTCCGGCGATCAAAAATCCTATACGTTAGGCGCAACACTTGAAGATGCGGTTAACCCAGTATTAAACGACGACATTGATGCCGGTGATGCGGCAGCAAACGGCTTGGATTGCGGTGATGCTAATAAGCCGATTTATTGCGTAAGCTTGTAGTAATCCTATGATTGCATTGCTTTTCTCCTTTGGGGCGATATTGGGGAGTTTTTTGGGCGTGGTTTCCATGCGCTATAACCCCGAAAAGCTTTTAGCCGACGTCCACGAGATTAGTGGCCGTTCGCGCTGCATGTCCTGCGGAACCAAACTCCGCTGGTTCGAGTTGGTGCCGATTGTCAGCTACCTAATACAGCGCGGACGCTGCCGGTTTTGCGGCAAACAGGTTTCCTTCGAGCACTTTGCGATGGAAGTTTTAAGCGGCACGATAATGGCCGCAGTGCCGTATTTCGTGCTTCACGGCGGCATATATTTGCAGAGCGGCGTTTTTCCGTCGGTTTTTATTTCGGCTCTGTGGGTAGTCGCTTTTCTTGTGCTCCTGGTTGTCTCGATGATAGACCTGCGCCATTATTTAATTCCCGATGAAGCAAACTTTATAATTGCTTTAACCGGCATAATTCTTGCCGCGTTCGAAACGTGGCAGCCGGCTACAAGCCACCTTTCATTTATTGGTGCGTATGGATATTTATTCGGCCCTGGCTATGTGCCGTGGCTTACGGCAATAATCGGAATGCTGGGAGGTGCGCTTTTCTTCGCGGCAATCGTGGTATTCACGCGCGGCAAAGGGATGGGCATGGGTGATGTTAAACTCGCCGCAGCATTAGGGCTCTTGTTCCGGTTCCCGGATATTCTAATATTAGCCGGCCTGGCGTTTGTGATCGGCGCGATTTTTGCAACGGTTGCTTTGCTGCGGCGCGAGAAAAAATTCGGCAGCGCCATGCCGCTCGGTCCATATCTGGCGATAGCGGCTTTCGTTCTATTCCTGTTCGGCGAGCCGTTAGCGCACGCATATTTTTCACTCATTGGAGGATAAGCAGTATACTTATTACATGATTGCGAAGCGCTGCGGCGCGACACTTATTGAAGTATTGATCTCAATAGCGGTAACCGCCGTGCTTTCGAGCATGGTGATTTTGTACGGCGGTGCCAGCCGCACGCAAATGAACCTGTATGTTGAGACAGTTAAATTTTCCCAGGTGCTCCTGCGCGCGAAATCTTTGGCTATATCATTGTATGGCGGAAGCACTCTTACGTGCGGATACGGCGTGCGCATCGACCAATCAGGAACTTATTACTCCCTTTTCCGCTATTCTTTGCCGGAGGGGGACAATATTGAAAAATGCAGACAGGTAGATGCCCTGGATACAGGCAGTCCGTATTATGTGGAGGTCCAAAAATACAACCTAAGTCCCGAAGTTACTTTCGATACGGCGCAGGGAACCATAGACGAAGTGCTCTTTGTTCCTCCGGATCCCAAAACAAAACTGTGGAATGGGGCCAGCGGAGTTAAAGAAAGCGGGAATGTGGTAATAACGGCAGGAGAGAATTCAAATCGTATGATAACAGTAACAACAAGCGGGCAGGTTAATTATTAAAATAAAATGAAGGGATTGTCGCTGCATATTAAAAAATATTTGGTATCGGAGAGGAATGGGCAGGCCTTAATAGAATCGCTGATTGCGGTTACTGTACTAGTGGTCGGATTTTTAGGAATATTTAACCTGCTCTCGCAGTCGCTGGGATTATATCGCGTTACAACAGAAAACTATGCGGCAACGTACCTGGCTGCCGAAGGCATAGAGCTGGCAAAAAACGTTATCGATTCAGCATCTATCCAAAACAAAGAATGGACATCGGTCCTGCCTGGCGGAAAATATGCAATGGATTTGCGCACGGACGTTGGGCCGAATCAACCAAAGCTTTGTGACTCCAGTCCGGTCTCTCCGTGCAATAAAGAATTGTATTTCGACCCGCAGAGCCTTACGTATTCATACGATGACACAAATGGGTCGCCGACTTCCTTTAAACGAGAAATCAGCGTGCAGTATCTGCCGACTGATGCCGCGCATCCCGAAGACCAGGTTAAGGTAAGTTCGGTGGTTAGTTGGATTGGCCGCGGCGGCGGCGAATTTAACGTGGAACTGGAGGACCATTTTTATAGGTGGAGATAAGCTGCTACTCTCCTCTGTTTTATTCGAGCTAGTGTCCTCGGAGAGGGGTTTAAGGAACTGCTATTTATAAACCCTCTCCTGCGGAGCGTTCGAATAAAACAGAGGAGAGTAGCATAATATATCCAACATAAAAGCTGTTTTTTCGGTATAATGGTGAGGAATGACTAAGAGGGAAGCAGGAGAAAGGATTAAAGTGCTTCGTGAGGCAGTAAACCATCACCGCTACCTTTACCATGTTTTGGATAAGCCGGAGCTTTCCGATGAGGCGCTAGATTCCCTTAAAAAAGAGCTTTTTGACCTTGAGGCACAGTTCCCGGATTTAATAACGCCCGATTCTCCGACGCAGAGGGTGGCCGGCAAGCCATTGCCGTCTTTCCGCAAGGTGCGGCACGAAGAAAGAATGACATCGTTTAACGATGCTTTTTCTACGGAAGACATGGAATCCTGGCTTACCCGCCTTGGCAATTTCCTTAAGCTGGATTTTATCGGCAGGGATTCCGCTCTAGCCGTTTTTTATGCGGAATTGAAGATAGATGGTTTGGCGATTGAGCTTATATATGAGGATGGGGTATTCGTTCAGGGTTCTACTCGCGGCGACGGCCAGGTGGGCGAAGATGTAACCCAGAATTTGCGGACAGTGGAGGCAATACCGCTCCGCACGTTGTCCGCAAGTGAAGCGGCGGAAAATTTAAAGAAATTATGGTTAGATCCGCGCAAATTCGAGTTGGCACCGAAGCGGCTTATTGTCCGCGGGGAAGTGTTTATAAACCTTAAGGACTTTAAGGCGATAAACCGCGAGCAGGAAGAAAACGGCATGAAGCCATACGCAAATCCGCGGAACGTTGCGGCCGGATCGATCCGCCAGCTTGACCCGCGCGTAACCGCCGCCCGCCGGCTGGATTCTTTCCACTATTCGATCGTTACGGACCTGGGGCAGACCGCTCACGAAGAGGAACATATTTTACTCCGAGCTTTGGGGTTCAAAATTAACCCGCACGATAAGTTACTGCACGGTTTGGGCGAACTCCAAAAATTCCGCGATTATTGGGCGGAGCATCGTGAAAAATTGGAATACGAAATAGACGGGATTGTTGTTTTATTAAACGACAACGCCTTATCCAAGCGCGCCGGAGTAATCGGCAAAGCGCCGCGCGCCGGTATCGCATACAAATTCTCGCCACGCGAGGCGACGACGGTCGTGGAAGATATCATCGTGCAAGTCGGGCGTACCGGCGCACTCACGCCCGTCGCGGTGATGCGGCCGGTTTCTGTCGCCGGTACGACCATTTCACGCGCGACGCTCCACAATGCGGATGAGATTGAGCGGCTGGGACTCAAAATCGGCGATACGGTAGTGGTAAGCCGCGCCGGGGATGTTATTCCGCAAGTAACCCAAGTCCTTACAGAAATGCGCACCGGCAAGGAGCGTGCGTTTAAAATACCTTCGCTTTGTCCGGTGGACGGTTCTAAAGTAGTGCGCGAAGGCGCGCTGTACAGATGTTCTAGTCCTACCTGCGGAGCAAAAAACCGCGAGCAGTTGTATCATTTTGTTTCCCGCCAGGCATTCGACATACGCGGCTTGGGGCCGCAAATTATAGACCGTTTTCTTGATGAGGGCTTGATCGTTGATGCTGCCGATATTTTTACCCTTAAAACAGGGGATATAGCAGTGCTCGAACGCTTCGGCGAGAAATCAGCGGAAAACGTAGTAAAAGAAATTGAGCGCAAAAAAGAAATTTCCGTCCACAGGTTTATATATGCTCTTGGGATATTGCACGTGGGCGAAGAAACAGCGCGGTTGTTGGCTAGGGAAGTAATGAAAAATTCCGTAAAGATTACAAAGCCGCACTTGCTTTTGGCGGTCATGCAATCTTTTTCTCTGGAAAAATTGCAGGAAATTTCGGATATCGGCCCGGCAGTAAGCCGGAGTATTTACGATTGGTTTAAGGAAAGGCGGAATATAAATTTACTCCAAAAATTAGATGAAGTCGGCGTGCGCCTTACCGAAAATAGGCTGTTCCCCGGCGGCGCAGGCGGTTCCGGCGGATCTGTTGCTCCCGGTTCTTACGCGGCCGGAAAACTCTCCGGTAAAACTTTCGTGCTTACCGGCTCTCTAGAGTCCATATCCCGCGAAGAAGCCAAAGAAAAAATCCGCGCCATGGGCGGGGATGTCTCGGAATCAGTAAGCAAAAAAACTTCATATGTAGTGGCGGGAGTGGATCCAGGATCGAAATACGACAAGGCAAAATCACTTGGAGTGGAAATTATGGATGAGAAAGAATTTCTACTTGCAATCGGAATGCATGGCGGGATATAATAAATATATCTTCAATGTTACATAAAAACATCAAAAGGGGATTTCTATTTTTGTCGGTTTTCTGTTTGCTAGCCGTCTCTTTACCCCAAAATATATACAGCCAATCAACTGCTGTGGATCGTGTTTCTAATCAATCCCTTCCATCCTCTCTCGAACCCATAGTGAACCGTACTCTGGGCAAAGATGATTCTTCGTACCACATCAAAGAAAACCTAACGGCGCAAAACCAGAACAATAACTACACGGCAAGGTTCACCAAAGAAGGAGTCCAAATCTCCAAAGGATTCAATATTTCAGTGCCAAATGTTTCATATGCAAACCCCAGGATAGACAAGAACACAGTCACATACGACAGAGGTACGTATACGGAGTGGTATATCAATACCCCAAGGGGCATAGAGCAAGGTTTCACCATCAATAGACCCGCCGATATCAAAGTAGCATTTTCAAACCCAATATCTATAGATAAGGATGGGAAAGGCGCATCCATTGCAAATACAGCTCTAAGGTACCAAGGTCTCTACGCGATTGATGCAAACGGGAAAGATCTCCCCGTCTATCTCGAGAAAACCGGAAACAACACCTTGGCTATCAGGACGGATGACACGAATGCAAAGTACCCGATCACTGTCGACCCTTATGTTGAGCAGCAGAAACTCGTGGCAAGTGATGGAGCGGCAAATGACATTTTTGGAAGTTCGGTAGCCATATCTTCTGACGGCACCAGGGTTGTGATGGGAAGTCCTAGAGTAAATTCCAATAGAGGTGCTGTATACGTCTATACTCTCTCCGGCGGCGTTTGGGGGGACGAGAAGAAAATTGTCGCCAGCGATGCGGCGGTGCATGATTTTCTTGGTACCGCGGTTGCCATTTCTTCTGACGGCACCCGTATTGTGACGGGGGCTTATGGTGTGGATGTCGGTGCAACTAGTAGCCAGGGTGCTGCCTACGTTTATACTCTCTCCGGCGGCACCTGGGGAAGCGAACAAAAAATCACAGCCAGTGACGGAGCAGCCAACGCCAACTTAGGTTCATCGGTAGCAATTTCTTCGGACGGCACCAGGGTGATTTTAGGAGAATTAAATGTTATTAGTTCGGGCGCTGCCTACGTTTATACTCTCTCCGGCGGCGAGTGGGGAAACGAAAAAAAAATAAAAGCCAGAGAAGGAGAAGCAATAAATCATTTAGGAAAATAAGAAGCCATTTCAT
>JAZDEB010000047.1:0-6692 GCA_043809165.1 Candidatus Liptonbacteria bacterium | reverse complement strand
CAGTGCCGAAACCAGGGACTTTTTTGAGATGCTGATTGGGATAAGCGGGGTAGGTCCGAAATCGGCGATTGCGATATTGGATGTCGCCGCGCTCGGGGAGCTTGAAGCAGCAATACACGCCGGCCGTCCGGATCTCTTAACCCGCGCTTCGGGCATTGGCAGGAAGACGGCCGAACGAATAATCCTTGAGCTGCGCGGTAAAGCATTTATTGCAAGCACCGGATCTAAAATTGAAGCCATGGAAGGCGATATGGATTTGATAGAAACTTTAGCCGGTCTCGGCTATAAAAAAGACCAGGCCAAAATTGCGCTGCGGCAAGTTGACCCGTCCGTACACGATTTAACCAAGCGGCTTAAGCTGGCCCTGGGGATACTTAGCGGGAAGAAACAGTAATGGACAAACTTATTGAATTTTTAAGGAAGTTTCCTTTGTTGCGGAAAATTGCCGCTTTGCCGGCTTTATCCCGGCCATATCATTATTTGATGGGATTTTTAGGGGCATTGTGGTATTGGTTCCCGTCCCACCATCTCACTATAATCGGCATAACCGGGACCAAGGGCAAAACCACTACGAGCACCATGGTCTGGCACATCCTTCGCGAGTCGGGGTACGTTGCCGGTTTGGCCACAACCGTGAACTTCCGCATCGGGGACCGCGAATTAATTAACGAACGCAAACAAACCATGCTAGGCCGGTTTGCTTTGCAAAAATTATTGCGCCAGATGGTTAACGAAGGATGCACGCATGCAGTGCTGGAAACTTCTTCCTGGGGGATAGCGCAATACCGTCACCGCTTTGTTAAATACGATATCGCTGCGTTTACGAATATTACCCCTGAGCATATCGAGCAGCACGGAGGGTTCGAAGCATACCGCACCGCCAAGGTCCGGTTATTCGAACACGTTGGGCAATCAGAAAAAGGAATTGGGGCTTACAACCTGGACGATAAGAATGTTACCGCTTTTTTAGGACCGCGAATGCCGATCCGTTATGGATATGCTCTTAACGCAAATGGCGCGAACCGGCTGGCGCAGACCATCTCGTCGTTTAAAGAGATTATCTATGTTTCGGGAATAGATTTAAAGAAAGACAAAAATACGTTCAGGGTGGGCGGTGTTAAATTCTCACTGCCTCTGCCGGGGGAGTTTAATGTGCAAAACGCAGCGTGCGCGATTTCCGTAGCGCGTTCCTTGGATATCCCGTTGGAACAAATCGCGAAAGCGCTCTCCACCATGCCGCCCGTGGCCGGGCGTATGGAGGTGCTGCAGGCAAGGAACAAGCCGACAGTGATAATAGACTATGCACACGAACCAGCCAGCTTGGAAGCGATATATAGGGCGGCGCAGACATATCATCCTAAAAAAGTTATCGGTGTCCTCGGTTCGCAGGGAGGCGGACGCGATATCTGGAAAAGAGAAGCGATGGGGCGGATTGCCGCTAAATATTTGAATACCGTAATCCTCACCAACGAAGACCCGTACGATGATGACCCGCTACAAATCATGGACGATATAGAGAAAGGTATAGTAAAGAGTTCGCGCGGAGGGGCTGCGCCGGAAATTTATAAAATAGTAGATCGCAAGGAAGCGCTACGAAAAGCCATAAGCATGGCGACTAAAGACGACGTGGTGATTGCCACCGGAAAAGGTGGCGAGGTGTGGATGTGTATTGCCAACGAAAGAAAGATTCCCTGGAACGAGAGGGAGGCTGTGGAAGATGTCTTAAATGAAAAATCGCGGGCAGAAAAATCTGGCGGGCTGTTGCACGGCGGGCGAGTAAGAGAAATAAGGGGCTATAAAAAAGGCAAACCCCGCAGCGGTGAAGCTACGGGGTTGTAAGACGCAGGGCGGTTGTGCCCCGCACTAACGCGGCCGGCCGCCGATTCTGTCGCGGCTGGCGATGAGCAGGCGTTCGGCGTGGCGTGGCTTGTTGATGACGACTCGCACGCCATTGAGCTGCCGCTTTTCGAGCTTGCGCTCGATTCTGCGAATGCGCACGTTTTCTCCTGGACCAGCGTGCTCCAGGGGATCGCTCTTCGGCCTGGGCATTTCCTCGTCGAAGTTGCCCGTGCCCGTGCTCGTCTCGCACGTGAGGATGAACAACCCCACCAGGATTCCGGCGACTCCGATGCCGAGGATCCCGACATAGAAATCCTGGGGGGAGAGTTCTGCTGCCTCTTTGCTAGCCATGGTCAGCATGAGGATAGCGAAGCCCATGGCCAGAATCCCGAACGACACCGATGCGGAACCGATTGCTCTCTTCATGGTATGGTCCCCCTCTAGTGCTGGAAATTTCCGGTTTGGAAAAGGTTCATCTGCACCGGATGCACCTTGGCAGGTGGCTTCGGCGGTTGAACCGTTTGTACGACTCGGGGCGCGATGGGCTTGGTCGCCGTCGTGCGGACTTCGTCCACGACGACCCACTTGAAGGCGAGCCTCTCGAGACCCAACTCCTTCATGAGCTGCCCTGCGACGTTCCGCACGGCCTGCTTGGGGTTTTTGGCGTAGGTGTACTTCTCTAAGTCCACGCTGCAGCCGATTACTCTTCCTTCCACGCGGAAGAGCTTGTTCTGTTTTTGCGCCGCGTGCTGGGGCAACGTTCACCTCCTTCCTAGCACTCCGACGTTGCTATATGCATTATAACAAGATAATAAACTATTGTCAATGTCAAGCGAAGCATAATAAAAGCTCATAAATATGCACAAAATCAATGTATTTTAAGCGGCAGTGCTATATAATGTATTCATATGAAGCTTACTTTTTATGGCGGCGCAGGGGTGGTTGCCGGCGCCAATTATGTACTTGAATCCGGCGAGGTAAAAATAATGGTGGATTGCGGCCTGGAGCAGGGAACGCACTTCGCCGAAAAAAATAATTTTGAACCATTCGCCTATGACCCGAAAGAAATCCAAGCCGTTTTTATTACCCATGCCCACATAGACCACACCGGCCGCCTGCCAAAATTGTTCCGCGACGGATATCGCGGCCCGATATACTCTACTCCGCCCACGGAAGATTTTGCCGAATTACTGCTTTTGGACTCGCAGCATATATTGGAGAAAGAAGCCGAGCGCGAACGCAAACAACCAATTTGTACGGATTTGGACGTGCGGGGAGTAATGAAGCAATGGCATCGCATTAAGTATCATGTACCAATGAAGGTTGGGCCGTTTACGGTCACTTTTTATAACGCAGGACACATTTTAGGGTCGGCGATAATAAAAATAGAAGCGGAAGGGAAAACAACCCTGTTTTCCGGAGACCTCGGTAACTATCCGGCGCCGATTATACAGGACACAGAGATGTTCAGGGCAGCGGATTACGTGGTGATCGAATCCGCATACGGCAGCCGCGTGCACGAAGGCGCAGAGAAGAGAAAAGAATTATTGGAAGATATAATAGAGGACACCGTCCGCTCCGGTGGCGCGCTCATAATCCCGGCTTTTGCGATGGAACGTACGCAAGACATTCTTTTTCATCTAAACGACTTGGTGGAGGGCGGGCGCATCCCGAAGATTCCTATATTCATCGATAGCCCGTTAGCCATAAAACTCACGCATGTATACCAAAAATACCAGGATTATTTTGATCCGGAAGTGGGCGAGAGGATCCACTCCGGGGACGACATATTCAATTTCAAGGGATTGCATTTTACTCTTACCACCGAACAATCCAAAGAAATAAACGGCGTCCCGCCGCCGAAAGTGATTATCGCCGGTTCCGGAATGTCGAATGGCGGGCGCATACTGCACCATGAGCAAAGATATCTTCCCGATCCAAAATCAACCATATTGTTTATCGGATACCAATCCAAGGGAACACTCGGCCGGAACATTATGGAGGGAGCTAAATCGGTGAAAATTTATGATGAAATGGTGCCGGTGCGGGCGAAGGTGGCAGTAATCAGCGGGTACTCCGCCCATGCCGACCAGCCGCGATTGGTTGAATGGCTGCGCCCAATGCGCTATACGATAAAAAAAGTTTTTATAGTGCAGGGCGAAGAAGAATCCGCCACTGCCTTGCAAGGGAAAATCCAGGATGAATTGGCTGTCCGTGCGATTGTGCCGCAGCCGCGCGAGGAGGTTGTGTTATAATTTTAGCAATGAACGGACACACGAACCATAATTCCGCGAACACAGGTGGAACTGTTACCGACATTACTGCAGATAAAGAAAAGAACGTTTCGCTAAGCGAAACCCAAGGCATGCAACTAAAATATAAAATTGCTGTTTCCGGTGCGGCGGTAACCAGCCATTGTTCCCGTGATGCTCTGGAAAAAGCGGAAGAAGTCGGGCGGGAAATTGCCAAAGCGAATTGTGTTTTAGTAACCGGTGCCACAACAGGCGTTCCTTATTGGGCGGCTAAAGGTGCAAAAGAAGCGGGAGGAATGGTAATCGGCATTTCTCCGGCAGCTACGCGCATTCATCACGTAAAGACATACCACCTGCCAACGGATTACCAGGATCTAATCATGTACACCGGCTTCGGATATTCCGGCCGCAATCTGCTACTTACCCGTGCTGCAGATGCAGTGATTACTCTTTGCGGACGGATAGGAACGCTAAACGAATTTACGGATGCATTTGAAGACGGCAAAGTACAAGGCGTCTTGGTTGGCTCCGGCGGGACCGCAGAACTTATCCCGGAAATATTGGAAAAATCGAAACGCGGCAACGGCATGATGGTTTTTGAGAAAGATCCGGCAACACTCATAAAGAAAATAGTGGAATTGCTTAAAGAAGAAGAAAAGTTATTGCTTTAAAGCAAATTTATCCATTCTTTAAATTTTTATGATGCGAAAATGGACTGTCACTCTTGGCGCAATCGGTCTTTTGGTCGCAAATACAATCGGCGCGGGTATTTTCGCCCTGCCTTATGTTGCTAAAACAGGAGGGTGGGGGACTTTTTTCGTGTATCTAGTAGGGCTTGGCATCATACTCTTATTTGTCCACGGACTATATGGCCGCGCGCTTGACCGTACCAGCGAGCATCATCGCTTAACCGGATTGGTACATTTATACCTGCCGAAGAGAGTCCTGTCTGCGGCGGTAGTAAGCATTCTTGGCGGGCTGTTGCTCACGTTGGTTGCATATATTGTCCTCGGCGCATCATTTGTAAAAATACTTTTTCCTGGCATCTCGCTTGCTACTGCAATGGCATTGATGTGGTTAGCCGGATCGCTGCCGCTATTATTGCGCTTAAAGAAAATGGTGGCGTTGGAATTTTTGGGTACATCCGCAATGGCAGCAATAATACTGGTCATTCTTTTCTTCAGCCGTTCGCCATCGGCGCTGTTCTCCGGCGTAGCATTCAACTCTTCGAACATCTTCTTCCCGTTCGGCCCTCTGCTATTCGCTTTAGCAGGATGGACCGCCATAGGCCCGATGCGCGAATATGAGCGCAATGTTGGCTTCGAAAATCACCCCAAATTCAGTTCAATCGTATGGGGGACAGTTGCCGTGGTAGTGCTTTACGGGATGTTCGTTGTCGGCATATTCGGTTCGGCATCGAATATCGTTCCAGATACGTTGTCCGGTCTTGCGGGTTGGCCGGCGCTAATGATTAAGTTATTGGCTCTATTCGGATTGGCGGCGATCTGGACTTCTTATATACCAGCATCTGAAGAAGTGCGCGATTCGCTTGAGCGCGATTTCAAGTGGCATGCAGGAGCGATAACTTTTACGCTATTCATGCCGATTTTAATGATCGTAGTCGGCCTAACCAATTTCTTCAGTGTAGTATCGCTGGCCGGAGGAATATTCCTGGCCGCACAATACATTTTTATAATCTTCGTTATTAAAAATAGTTTGCGCATTTCGCTTCTTGAGCGGCTGTTCCTAGATTTCGCTGCGATTGTTTTCACTCTGGGCGCCGTTTACGAAGTGTGCCAGTTTGTAGTACGCTAAAGGCGATTCAGCCCTCGTCGTTCAATGGATAGGATGCCTCCCTCCGAAGGAGGCGATGCTGGTTCGATTCCAACCGAGGGCACCGAGAGCAAAAAAGAGCTGAAAGCTCTTTTTTGATTGAGGTGCCGAGGCAGAAATACGTTTAGTATTCCAACCGAGGGCACACCAATATCAAACCTTCCGGTTTTTCTCCGAAAGTCGATTTATTAAAATAATGTTAAGATTAAGAGGTGGAAATTATAAAAATTATATTTGAACTCTAGATGGATATTTTACGAACAATCTTCGGTGGTGGCGTTGCCTCTGTAGTATGGTTTATTGTCGGCAGCGTGTTATACATGAATCATTTTGTCGCAAAGATTTACAAAAATGCCGAAGGTTCACCCGGATTGAAAAAATGGCAGAGCATTCCAAAATATATCGGCCTTCAATATGTCGGCATATTGGCTCAATGTATGTTGTGGGCCTTTGTTTTTGCTTTGACAAGACCGGTCCTTCCCAATGGAGTGTTGATGGAAAGCTTTGTTTTTGGTCTTATCTTGGTTGCCGTAAAGATCTTTCCAAGGTTCTTTGATATGTGGGTTCAGTCAACCTATCCAAATAAATTACTTGCTATGGAGTTTGTTAATGGAACAATCGGGAGTTTTGTAATCGGGATGGTGTTTGCGCTCGTTATTTAATCGAAATCACGAACAATCAAGCAAGAATTTGGCATAAAGAAAATAAAGCGCCCAAAGACACGTCTTTAGAGAATAGTCGGGAATTTGTGCAACTCATTCAATCTGA